>JAESSM010000147.1 GCA_016764115.1 Bacteroidia bacterium
TATTTCATTTTCCTTTAACCTTTTATACTCTTGAAATGTAATTAGGTTTCGTTTTTCACCAATATTTCCTTCCTTTGATTCGCGCTTGTTATCAGTGTCTTGCTGCCTCATCGCCTTTTCTGATTCAAGCAATCTGAGCATTATTTTTTCCTGCCTTTTTAGAGTTTCTTGGGTTATTCTTTTGTTAACTAAATCTGTTTCCGTTTGATCCATTAATTCACTTATTTTTTCGAGATCACCCAATTTTTTTTGACCATCTTTATTTTGTAGTTCATTCAGTTTTTCTAATTGCTTCCTTATCGCGGATTGTTGGGCTGCCATTTCTGCAAGTTCTTTGCTCATTTGTGATTTTTGGCCTTGTTTACCCGGTTTACCCATACTATTTTTCATTTCTTTTATTTGGTCGTTCAATTGTTGCTGAAGCTTTGACATTTTAGGGATTGAGTTTGCGCCACCGGGTTTTTCACATTGTTGCTTCCCAGGCATTTGTTTTGCCATTTGTTGCTGGAGTTGTTCTAATACTTCACTCAGTAAAACAGCAATGTTATTAACAGCGGTCATCACAAATTGTTGTCGGCTTTTGGCTTGTGGTAAATTCCTGTCAGCCATTGCTGAAATAGCCTTTTCCATATTGTGATTAACTTCTCCGATTTCTCTGTTAATGTAAGTTGATATTTCTACCATTCGCTTACTCAATGCCAGCAAGCTGTCTTCGATCATTTCAGCATCTTCCTTAATATTAAATTGTTGTTGGGTTAGTTCAACATATTTTGGGTCACTGGTTTTGGTAATGCTAAGCTTGTCAATCAGTGCTTCCTGTTCAAAAGATAACTTGATCAAATTTTCTAGTAATTGGCGAAGTGCATCCAAGTCTTCATCCATGGCTTGCATTTGCATATTGCTTTGCATAGCCTCTAATTTGTTTGCTAATTGCTGCATTTTTTTAGATGCTTTTTTTTGAGATTGCGAGGCTTTTTTGTTCTTTCCTTTTTGGAGTTCATCCATACTTTGCTGAAGATCCTGTTGAATGGATTGCTGTTGTTCTTCTGTGGGGTCCATTCCATGGGGGAATTCTAATTCCTGATTTTTCTTTTCAAGATCACTTAGGTCTGTCTTGATTTCTTCAAATTGCTTATTTAATTCTTCTTGTTCTTTTGTAAGATCTTGATTATCAGAAGTTTTATCTTCCGTTTTTTCAGATAACTCTTCTTCTTTTTGGGCCAGCTCTTCCAGATCCTTTATTGCTTCTTCCAGTTTTTGTTCAAATTCAAGTTGTTTAAAAAGTTCTAGCATCCTATCCAGTTCATTTTCTAAATCTTGATTTGACAATTCAAATTCTTCTAAATCTTCCAAAAGATCATTCTTATTCATTTCATCCATCAGCCTTTCCAACTCTTCAAACAACTTTTTCATTTCTTCGTTCACTATTTCGTCAAACAGCTCCTCCAATTTTTCTTGCTTTTCAGTTATGCGTTTTTCCTGTTCCTGGTATTCTTGTTGCTGATCTGTTTTTAAGGAGTTCTCATTTTGGAGTTTCTCAACATCATTAAGTAACTCTTTTTGTTTTTTAAGTAGTTCTTCAAGCGCTTTCTTGTCCTGCCAATCCAATTGTTTCTTCGCAAGAATTTTTTCCCGGAATTTCTTAATATCCTCTTTTAATTCTTTGGCTTCATTCATTCTGGCTCCCAGTTGTTTCTTAATATTTTCATTCGCCTGCTCAGTGATTTCTTTCAATTCAGATTTTGAGGGAGCCTTAAATATTCTTGTCTTTGAACGTGTTGATTTTCTGCCGTTTACTGCATCATTATCCCAAATCTTAAAGTAATATTCAATTACATCTCCAGAAGAAATTGGTAATTCATGTAAATCCCAGTAATGAAAAAATTGATCAACAGTTGCATTTTCATGGAGGGATAACTCAAAGGCATTATTTTCTAGTACCGTTACTGAAGTGTCACTAGAGTTAATGTATCTGTAATTAAATGTAAGCTTAGTTAATCCATGGTCATCTTTAATTTCTCCCATAAAATAATAGAGCTTGTTAGTAGAAGAATCAATTTGCTCCTCGACATCGATGGTGGGGTAGAGGTCAGGAATTACATTCATATTATATGAAATAGAATCCCTGCTTGTTAATTCTTTATTCGATGGAACTATAACATATCCCCCAGACTCTCTTAATTGTTTTGTGAATGAAAAACTGTTTGAACCGTTTTGATTGGCGTATACAACGGTATCATTGAATGAGAGTTTTATTTTTTCTGTGCTCTGAGCAATAAAGTTCCATGTTACTTTTGTCCCTTCAGGAATGAGTAATTCACCACTGTTGTGAAGTTCTTCATCTTTTCTTTCTAAATAATTAGGATAATCAAGCTTGATATCAAAGTTTAAAATAATGGGATTTGGAAGTACTGCCAAATCATAGGGCTGGGAAGAAAAACCATCTGCGAAAAGTGAAAAGGACAGCGCATTTTGAAGATTCTTAAATGTATGGCCAAATTCTAGTTTACTTTTTTTATCCAACTTGAAAGTATTGTCACCAATATTTAAATAAACATTTTGTGGGATTTCTTTACCAGTAATTTTTACTTCTAATTGAAAATCTTCAAACTGAACAGCCTCTAGCTCATTATTCAGTACATTAAATTGGAAGGGAGCTACGGGTTCAAAATAAGTTCTATGTTCAATTAATCGTTCGGTACTTTCAGTAATCATTTTAGGTGCTGCGAAGACTATTACCAACAATAATAGAATTGGAGCAATTGCGTATTTCAGATACTTTTTGTTTTCCTTAAAATTAATTGCACTGGAAAATGGCACGGGTTTTAGATCCTCAATTTTTTGATCTACACTAGCGCTAATTAGAGACGAGCTAATTCCTTGATTGTCAGATAGTTCCTTTAGTTGTAATATGTTAAGTAATTTGTCCTGCACGGTGATAAAATGCTTTCCAATAATATTAGCAGCAGTTTTATGATTGATGATTTTGCCAAGTCTGTTTAGTTTTAATAAGGGAATGAAGATGTATTTGGAAAGCAAATACAAGTTACCAAATAGAAATGTATAGAAAAGTGCAGTTCTAACCGAGGTATTAAATTGACCTAAATATTCAAGTAGATTTACTGATATAAATAATAACAAACATCCAATGAAAAAATAAATACCTCCCTTTATAAGTTGATTCTTATAATACTTCCTGATAAACTCATCAAGCTTATTTATTAGAACTGTAAAATTTGTTTCAGATGCCATATGATTTAAACGTCAAAGCCTATGCCAGAATATACAAATATACGAAAGCTTTGTTACACCTGCTTCTCATTAATATTCTTAACTAGTTGACCTATAGCAGGTTCAAGATATTATTTATTCGCATTTAGCTTTTTCATAAGATCGCTCATAAAGACATTATCCATTTTCATTCCCATTGATTTGGCTGTCTTTGCATCTTTTAATGCTTGTTCATATTGTTTTAAAGAAAAATATGCCATTGCTCTGTTTATGTAAGCATTACCATTGTTAGATTCTAATTGTATTGACTTATTGAAATCAGCCAAAGCTCTTTCATGAAATCCTTTCATACTTAAAACAATTCCTCGGTTATTGTAAGCTTGAGTGTAATCAGACTTTAATTCAATAGCCTTGTTAAGATCGGTTAAGGCTTTATCGTTGAAACCATTTTGTCCATAAGCGATTCCCCGGTTATAATAAACTTCGGGGTTATCTGGTTCTAATTTTGCAGCTGCTGTATAATCTGCTGCTGCCTTGTCGTAAAGTTTCATTAAATTATATGCAAATCCACGATTATTCCATGAACCATAATGTTTTGGATCCACATTAATTGCGCTTGTAAAGTCGGCAACAGCTTTTGGATACTCTTTAAGAGCAGAATATTTATTTGCACGATTATAGTATGCTGTGTGAACATTTGGATATACTTCCAATACCCTTGACCACAATGAAATACTATCGTTCCATACTTTAGCATATCCGTTAGATTGGTAAGCCAACAATCCAATAAGTATAATACCTATCCCAAGAATTGAATTTTTATATGATTTGAATGATTTCGTTTTTATTAATTCGTTAGCACCCATAACAACACAAAAAATCATACCGAGGTGTGCCATATATGTATACCTGTCTGCCATAAGATACTGGCTATTTACAGGAACTAACCTAATTAGCGGTAAAACTGTCATTAAAAAGAACCCAAAACCGAATCCGATGAGTCTTGTTTTTTTAATTGAAGCAATAGCGAGTCCTGTAAGTCCAATGGCAATTCCGAAATAGTAATATAGAAAACCCGGCATTTGCCCGTTTACTTTTTGTACTATCGGATAAAAAGGAGTTAAGTCTGTAGGCCAAAATAATTTGTAAAAATGGAATACGAAACTGTAGCTGGCTGTTAAGATCCTGTCAAATAGAGTTAAGACCTGAACGGTTACATTCGATTGATGACGGATACTAAGTGTAAATATTAGAAGCAGAATTGCCATGATCAAATACGGCAACTTTTCAAGAATTAATTTTTTATCAAGTTTTCTTTTAAACAAGAAGTCGATCATTAATAGGAGAGGAGCTAATGACATTGCGGCTCCTTGTGAAAGCAATGCCAACCCATAAAACCCTAATGAGATTAAGAAATACCTTTGCTTCCTTTCTTTATAATATTTGATGTAGTAAATGAAGGTGGCCAGACAAAATGCTGTACAGAACAACCATGATCTTCCTGTAATCCATGCCACTGCTTCTACATGCATAGGGTGCACTACAAAAAATAAAGTTGTAAAAAAAGATACATGTAATTGGTTGCAAAGGAGATAAATAAACTGAAAAACCAGTATCACACAAATAATATGAAGTATCAGATTAGTGGCGTGAAAAGCTGTAGGGTTTAATTCAAACAATTCATATTCGATACTCCATGACATGAAACTGAATAAGGAGGTTCCGGGATTATCGTCATACATTCCTGAAAAATTCTCAGCTGAAATATCCTTGATATATGGATTGTTCACAATGAATTTATTATCATCCCAGTTAGTGAAATCCGCATTGAGGGTAGGAAAGAGGATGATCACAGCAGTGAGGATAGTTAACCCTATTAAAAATGGTTTCGAATTAAGAAGATTGCTTTTTTCTATTTTTTTTGGAGGACTGGAAACTTTTACTGAAGTTCTTTTATTCTTCTTTTGCTTCATTGCGGAAATTTCTCAAAAAAAAGTTGATTTGCCAATAAAAAGCTATATCATCTAAAAATTGTATACTGATTATTAAGATAATTATGATTAGAACTGATCTTAAAATAACATAACAATCCGTTAAATCAGTGTGCTATTATGTGATAAATGTTTTTGTATTGTATTTAGACGGAATGACGTTAATTAATCACAATCATTCGTTTGGAAAGTGAAGCATCCCCAAAGTTTAAATGATAATGGTATAATCCGGAAGAGAAATTGGATAAGTCAATTAGTTCTTCATAAGTGCCTTTGGACAGGTTTCCTTTGCTGATATCATAAACCATTTCTCCTAACTTGTTATAAATTTTAATGGATACATCAGTATTACCAGCAAGTGTATATGAGATTGTAGTTTGACTCCTGCAAGGGTTAGGGTAGTTTTGGTGAAGCTCAAAATTGTATGAAGGTTTCTTGTCAGAAATTCCACTGGCTAAGTCAATGATTTGAAAATCATCCATGATCCAGCCATCATATCCCCATGCGTTATAGTCGCTGGTAAATGAAAATCTAAATTGAATAAAGTTGCCTCCCAAAGTGAGACTCGATAAGTCAAACTTAGATAAAACCCAATCGCTTGTTTCGTTGCCTTGCCATCCTGGTGTACTTTGAACGTTGCTTGCGCTTGATATGGCCCACTGATTATACCAATTTTCACCAAGAGCATCAAAATAATCCCCTAATACAGTCCATGTAAATCCATCGTTAGTGCTGTAATCTATTCGACCTCCATCAGAAAAACCAATATCATACATGTGAAAAAATGATAACTCAGGTTGAGTAACCTTAGAAAAATCAAACTGTGGACTGTAAAGAGCAGAGCGGCTATTTTCTCTATAATCAATACTGGTTTGTGTGATATATGCCTTACTGCCACTGTATGCATTATTAAAATAGCTTTTTGTGATTGGTCTTCCTAACAGCCAATCATCATAAGGTGTTACACCGGTATTTCCTATTGATAGTTCGGCCTTATGATACCATTGAGTTGCAGTAACTGTTTCAAAATCTTCTTTATAGGGATATTGAAATATAGCATCAATTACTTCAAAAGTATGATAGGTATTTGGAGCATTATCAGGATGATAAGCTGTGTTGCTAAAGCCACTGGCATCAACTGACTCTATATAATAATCTACAACAGATCCTTGATTTTGACCAGCGATGGAATAGGTATAAGTATTTCCCGTTGTATTGGTCATGGCGTTTGGTCCGTTCCATGTGCCGTCATCAACTCTGTAGTAAACATCAGCAGAATTAATACCAGATGAATCTGTAATAGTTGCAGTTATATCATATGAATCTGTAGAACCCGAATTTGATAAAGCGGTATGTGTGATAACAGGTGGGTCATACTCTCCTGATTCTGTAACTGTTAAAACTACATCATCAATTAACCAACCATAAAAGTTTCTTGATTCATCAGATTTAAGATAGAACCTGATCTTGATATTATTAAAACCACTTCCTGTAAAGGAACTTAAATTAAAAGATTCTTTTTTCCACCAGGAACTATCAGGTGTGGCTTCCACATTTAATTCCCATTTTGAGTATGATCCATCAAAGAAATTGGAGCCATATAACAGGATGCTGTTTCCCGTATAATAATTTGTATCTAGTTTTGACCAACTGCTTCCACCATTGATGGAGATTTGTAAATATGCTTCTTCACCTATTTCAATTTTAGCTATATGTTGAAATTCAAGAATAGCTCCCGAATAAGAACTAAGATCAATGGAGTTGGTAAGTTCTAAATAGTATTTTGAATCGCTCGTATAAACACAATGANCGGCTTGNGTATCNGAANAAGNAATGGAGGAATTGAGGCTCCANGCAGATCCTTGTGAATCATCAAAAACNCCAAANCCGGNATTAAAATCCTCATCAATCACTTTTTGGCTGAANAAAGNNGTAGTTTGTAGGGTAATTGCGGCAAGGATCAAAAGCTGTTTCATGATTCTTGNTTTNGTTTATTATCTTAATAACGTTATATGTCCGTGAAATGTTAGCGTATTTGCGGTCTCATAAGTTTTTAATTCCACATCAGCAACATAAAAATAGGTTCCTACCTTGCAGTCCTTTTTTGTCCTAATATTTTTTCCATCCCACAAGTCATCAATATCCGAACTTCTTGAAACCATTTGTCCCCACCGATTGTATATTTTAATATCTATAGATACTATATTTTGATACACTATTGGGATGAAGTTATTGTGTGAATCATCTTGATTAGGAGTAAATACATTCGGAAGTTCAATTTCAGAACAAGTCGTGCTAGCCGTATCGCTGAAACTGTAATGACAACCATTTGAACTATCTGTAATGTAGGCTTCAACCTGATAATAAATTAGATTGTCCATACATTTTAAACTGTCGTGAACAAAAGTTGTATCTGTTGTTGATGAAATAAGCTTTAAAGGAAATGTACCTCCGGCATAGATATTATACCCATCTGGTTTCCATAATTTGAAGCTGTTCCATTTTAAATAATTTTTACTGATACCCGGTAATGCTGTCAGGTTAATGGTGCAGAAAGTAGGAGAGGAGGGACTTGAGTTTCCGCAACTATCTACAGATTGTAAAAAGTAACATCCCTGTTTTGAAGCACCGATAGCATTTTGATCAATATATTGGGTAGAATCAGATAAACTAAATGTACTTAGCAGTACACTATCAGAATTGAAAAGATTGTAAGTGATGACATCTTTTGCTTCGCTGTTTCCAAAATCGATAAATGCATTCACGTAGTTAGGTTGTACTGAAATGATACAGAATTCAGGATAATCCGGAATTTCTCCATCAAAAGGTACTGCCCATGCTGTATCGCTGAATCTGGTAGCACAAATAGCTTGATTATAGAATGCTTGTATTTGATAATTGAATTTGACATTGCAAGTTGCTGGTAATAATGAGTCTATAAAAGATGTGGATGTGGTTGTTCCTATTGAATCAAGTGTTTTGCCATCTTCACCCCTGTAAATAATGGCATAATCATATTCATAATCAGAATTATCACTCCAGTTTATATCAATTTGCCCTTCACCCCCTAAAGCTGATATATGTATTGAACACAAGCTTTTAGATGGTGTGCTCCTGTTTCCACATGTATCAATACCCACAACATAGTAACATGCGCTATTGGTAGATTCAAGTTTGCTGGAATCCACAAAACTATAACCTGCAGAATCGACAGAATAAATTGCTATTAAACTAGAATCTTCAGTTAAATATAATTCAATTTCCATTAAGTCTGCAGTTGAATCTTGTGCAATTGAAACCAATACATCCGTAAAATTATTCCCTACAGATACGTTACAAATCTGTAAAGGATTGGGAGCGGTATTATCAAATGGTTTGGCAGAAACGGTATCGCTTAAAATGGTATCGCAAATGGTACTTCCTTTGTAAATTACAGATATTCTGTAATAATATCGTTTGTTACATGATAATCCACTGTCTGAATAAACTCGAAGAGAAGTGGTATCAAGGAATACAAAATTTAGAGCAGTACTGTCTGCTCTTGAAATAGAAAATAGCAAACTATCCTGATCAAGGTCAATATAAGTATTCCAATTCAAGTCATTGCTGAAGTATGCACTTGTTGCTATTACGTTAATGGTTTGGTGGCTATCACTAGGTTCACTGTACAATCCACAAGTATCAACTGCGATAATTCTATAGTTATAACTATTTGTAGAAGCATCAATTAACGAATCAGAATATTGGAGACTTAAAAAGTTATCCAATTTCCCAATACTATCATATGTTGAAGTTGATTCATTAAACCTATAGATATTATAATGATCAATTCTTGAGGTATCACCATAAAAGTAAATAGAAGATGAGTTGTTTATATTTACTTCAGTCATGCACATAATAGGACTATCCGGAGGAAGCACCCCCCCGGGAATAGTATCATAAACTACATTGGAGTAAAAAGTACAACCCAAAGAGGCATCAGTTACCTTTATTCTATGTTCCACATATAAAGGAGTGCAGTTTGTGGCTGTATCTGTATAAATTAAATTGGAAGTTGTGTCATATTCAATGAAAGTACCACCTTTTTTTCTTTGCAATTCATAAACCAAATTACTGTTATCCACTGGAGCATTCCAGTTAAATGGTAATTCAGGATCATTGAAAACAGAACTTAGTTGAATGTTGGCGATCGTGTCAGTAAAAAGACTTGAGTCTCCTAAACAACCTGGTGTAACAAGTTCAATGTAATAATAGTAGACACTATCTGTCGGAAATAGCGAAGCATCAGTATCTGTATATGAAAGGTTTTGTATTTCACTTTCTGATAAAGTTGATATCAATGAATAAGGTCCGTTAAAGTTATTAGCCCGATAGACTTTGTATTCATCATTGGTTATTGTTCTTTGTGGGTTTTCCCACTGTATTTTCAGGTCACCATCGTTATTGGTTGGGTTTACACAAAATAAAACCGGTGGTACAGGATCGGGAGGTTTTACATAAACTTCAAAAGTTTCAGTTGAAAGTCCGGGAATAGGGCATGCATTGTCTAGTGCGATAACGGTTATCAAATAGGGCTGTTCTCTCACCTCGCTACAGGTTGGTGAAATGCAGTAGTTTCCTTTGTTGAATATGAGTTGTGATGAAGGATTACTCCATGTTCCTGGCAATCCTGAAGTTAAAGTTAAGTCTATCAAATAGTCATTGGAATTTGTACTTGTCAGGAAATCTAGATCAGTAGCACTAAATGTAAAACAATAAGTTCCACCAGCATAAATATTAGTGTCTGTTCTGCCTTCCGTATCAAATTGGGCCAACTCAGGCAACGTGTTGTCACAACTGTTAACGGTTATTTGGATGTCCCGTTTTATATCTCCAATTTTTACACCATTACGATATTCTTCCACCAGTATTGACATAATACCTACGCCATTTTCATCAGGAACAAAGGTTATTTCTCCGGTTCTTGAATTCATGTAAATCGTATCATCTACTGCTGGCATAGGATACGTAGCACTGTAGGGCGGAATATAACAAACCGGGCCTATTGGTGGGTAAGTTCCTAAATATGGAGGTCCAAAAGTAAAATCTGAAGGATCCCAAACAGAAGAAATGCATTCAACAAATGAAAATACTAATGAATCTCCATCTGAATCAAAGGCATTGTGATTAAAGTTATAGATTTCATCTTTACAGATATATGCTATCGGTACATTCAAGAACTCAGGAGATGAATTGCAAGGAGTTATGTTGGGATCGATATTCGCAGTAATATACCAACCGGTGAAATTACAATCAGCAGACATATCACAGGTCGTTATTGCCCCATTTCTTGCTTGTCTACCATGCGCAAGTGTATAAGTTTCTCCTGCTCCTAGTGCTGGAAATGTTGCTGTTCCTTCGTATACCCACTCATTTACTCCATAAGGATAGGTGCTGTTTAAATCAGTACATTTAGATATTTCACCAGGGCACGTTGTTGTGATATCACTTGGAGAGCCAGTTAACAAAAAAACTCTAACTATACTATCTCCATTTACTAATGGAGTTACACGTATATATTCTTCATCTAAAAATTCAACCCCGTTACAATCTTGATATAACTTAAGGGTGATCTTATACTGGTCTCCTCCTAAACATTCATAAGTAATTTGCCCACCCATAAAATGGGAGGCATTAACGGAATAAAATGCAAATAAAAATACAACTAACCCGCCTAGGGTTATACAGGACTTCCTCATCGCACGAAACGGCTTAAATACTTGCGCTATGTGTTTAGTATAAACGATAAATTTAAGGATTTATTAGTAAAGCTGTACAATTTTTATACCACACAAATTCTATGTATAAAACGGTTTATATTTCTACCTGTCCTTTTGTACTTTACTAAAAATTGTAGATCAAAGAGAGTGAGAGCAATGTAATGAACTGGCCTTTTTCCCAGTATCTTGCAAGCCTTGATTGGTTTTGTGGTTCACGAATGTAATAAATAGAATTGGAAAATCGAATATTCGTACTCAATTTCTCATTTAGTATAAAGTCAATTCCGGCTTGCAAAGCGAATTCAAAACGTTTAAATGGAATTTCCGCGCCAATTACCCCGTAAGCATCTTCTTCCTGCGCTTTTACAAGTGTTGCAAAAGATGGTCCCAGTTGAAAATGCACTTTCTGGTTGAACTTATACTTAAATAAGAACGGTACTTCTACATAATTAAGTATAAGTTTATAAAAGGTAAAGTTTCTTTCAGTAATTGGTTTTCTGCTTCCTTTTTGAATATAGATAAGATCCATTGAAATTCCCATTAAATCGTTAAAAGGAATGTAAGCTCCGGGACCAATAACAAAACCGATTTTATTAAACTTTGCCGATTTATCTCCCGAAACTTGTGAAGCAGTAAGGCCCCCTGTAAATCTTCCCGTTATGTTTTGAGAAATCCCTGTAAGGGAGAAAACTATTAGTAGAATTGATAGTATTTGCTTCATGTATTAATCACTGATATTCCTGCTGTCAGACTGAGCCTGCCTGCCGGACAGGCAGTTCTATGGAAGTCTTCTGCCAATATTTCGACAAGCTCAATAAGACCTTCTTCAAAAAGTATAAAAAAAACCGCCCTGAAATTAAGAACGGTTTTTGAATTAATGAAACTTATATATTTTAGCGATCAGCTAATTGTTCTTTATCTTGTTTAAAATAAACGACTTTATAATCTCTGAAGTCTTGTGCGTTGATATTAAAGTTCTGAACATGTTTATGAGTAAGTCGGTATCTCTCTTCATAGAACAGTGGCATGATTGCAGCATCATTCATGGCTACTTGGTCTGCCATACTGTATAGTTGGTATCTTTTGTCTTTATCAATTGTTTGAAGTGCTTGATTAAAAATCGAATCAAATTTTGCACTTTGATATCGAACGGAATTAACGTATGAATTCATGGTAGGATCTTTAGGAACATGAGGTCCATAAAGCAATGTCAAGAAATTTTCTGGATCAGGGTAGTCGGCTAACCAACCAGCTCTCCAAAAATTGCATTTTCCGTTTTCAACGTTTTCGTAATGCTGTGCCATTGGAAGTAACCGATATCCAATATTAATATTCAAATTATCCTCAAGCATTTTTTTAATTGCTTCTGCAACATAAAAATTCTTTGAACCACCACTATTTAATTGCAATGTTACCTTTGGAAATCCTTCTCCATTGGGATATCCAGCTTCAGATAACAGTTTTTTGGCCTTATCAGGATCGTAATTATACCCCTTAACGGATTCAATATTATAATCAGTAAAAGCCGGAGGAACGATACCGCTGAAGGCAGGGATTCCATCACCTTTTAAGGTATGCTTAACAATTTTATCTCTATCAACAGCATAATTAAATGCTTGTCGTATTAATTTGTTTTTAAATAACTCATGTTGATGTTGGAAACCATAATATTGAATTACCATTGCGGCTGCTTTGCTGATATTAAATCTATCATAACTACCTTTAAGATTCATGTTCTCATCAACAACCTGATCCCTTATTAAAATTGGAAGATATGTAAATTCCAAGTTTCCTTTTACAAATTCAAAAAACTCAGATTGAAGTTCCTTGATAAAGGAAAACTTAATGGCATCCAGATAAGGTAATTGGTTGCCAAATTCGTCTTTACCCCAATAGTTCTCATTACGAACTAAAATTACATTTTCGTCTACACTTAACTCCTTTAAAATAAATGGGCCGGTACCAACACATTTTCTTGTATTCAAATCAATGCCATAATTATCAAGAGCTTCTATAGGGTAGATATATCCATACTGAGTTCCTAATACTCCTAGAAAACTGGCAAAAGATTTTTCTAATCGGATCTCTAAAGTATATTCGTCAATAACTTTTATTCCTTCGACTCCACCCTCCAACGGATCTTTATCAACAGTAGATTGGAAGTACTCATTGGCTCCAACAACTCGGTCTTTAAATACCCAAAAGCCTTGATTTAACGGGTCTGATTCGCAAATTTTATCAAAACACCATTTAATATCTTTAGCAGTCACTTCGCGTCCTTTTCCTTTTTCGAAACATTCATCATCCTGAAAATAGACACCTTTTCGAATATAGAAAGTGTATTTTGTGGCAGTGGAATCAATATCCCAGCTTTCTGCAATACAAGGAGTAATAGATAGATCCTTTGTTGAAAATCTAACCAGGCCTTCATAGCACTGGCTGGCTATTCTAAAGCCAATCACCTCACCAATATTGGGAGGGTATAAACTTCTTAAATATTCTACCTCATTGGTGTGAAATACACCACCATAGTTGATGCCACCTTTACCTTCTCGTAATCCTTCCAATGGATCGCGTTTATTGCTTCCACCACAGCTAACCAACATTAAAGCAATAAAACCTAATAATAAAGAGCGGATGTTCATAATTGTTTCGAAATTGTGCTTTTTGACGATCAATTTTACGAAATATATATATAATGATGTTCTATAACAAAATAATTTAATTGAATTTCTTACATAGTAAACTTATAACCTACACCACGTATAGAATGGAAGTGCCTGGGTGATCTGGGGTTGGCTTCAAAATATTTTCTGAAATTAAGGATATAATTGTCAATTGTTCTTGTAGATGGATAAACATCATAACCCCATACTTTCTGTAGTATTTCATCCCTGGAAACTACTTCATTTTCTTTTTCTATAAGTAACTTTAATAAGCCTACCTCCTTTTTTGATAAATGTTGCTTTTTGTTATTAACTCCAGCTATTTCATACGAATTAAAGTTAATAAAGTTATCTCCAAACCTATACTCATGGCTAATTTTAGTAGTTTTATTAACTGAGGGTCCTCTTTTTAGCAAGTTCCTTACACGCAGAATCAATTCTTCAAGATTAAATGGCTTTGTTAAATAGTCATCTGCACCCTTTTTTAAACCGTTAATTCTATCTTCGCTGGTGTTTTTAGCAGTTAAAAAAAGTATAGGAATTTCTGTATCGTACAATCTAATTTGTTCACATACCTCAAAGCCATCTATTTTAGGAAGCATCACATCTAAAATTAATAGATCAAAGCGTTCTTGCTTGTAAATATCCAATGCACTTTTTCCGTTATCTGCTAGTTTAATGGAATAACCTTCCATTTCAAGATTCAGTTTTATAACTTCCTGCAGATGCTCCTCATCTTCTACTAATAATAATCTNGCTGCCATTTTAAAAAGTTAACTGAAATATAGTTCCGNTTGGTTGATTGTCTTTAACAGATATTGTTGCATCATGTTTNTCCAGCACTTGTTTCACAATATACAAACCCAGGCCGGTNCCTTTTGTGCTTCTCNTTTCNTCTGANCCAATTCTGTAAAACTTATTAAAGATGTTTTGCTTTTCTTCATCAGGAATTCCAACTCCACTATCTTTAACAGTAAAATCAATACCACCATTTTCTTTTTTAAGAGAGATATTGACGGATGATGTATCTTTTGAATATTTAATAGAATTATCAATGAGGTTAATAATTACTGATGTCAACGCAAATTCATCACCATTATATTTTATGTCCTCCTCAATGTCTGTATGAATGGGAACTCGATTTGAATTTGTTTTTTCAACAATAGATTTGATCAAATCTGAAAAGTTAAATTCTTGTTTTGGAAAACTATAAGAGTTATTTTCAATTCTTGTGGCTAGAAGCATATTTTCCACAAGCTCATTAAGCCTGTCAATATCTTGCAGGGAGTTATGAGTGAGTTTTACAAATTCTTCTTGGGGAAGCTCTCTTTTTAAAATTGTTTGGAGATGCAATTTTATAGAAGACAACGGAGATTTTAATTCATGGGTTATGGAAAGTAGAAAATTACTTTGTTGTTTGTTTAATGCAATTTCCTGAAGAATAGAATTGCGAATTTTGATGATACCCAATATCATCAGGAACACAAATACAACACCTTCGCCTACGATCATTCGAATCCTTTTATTGAGCGTGTTTTCAACTTCTTCGAGGGAAACAGAGTTTGTAGCTCCTTTTACCAATTCACTTTTTAAGTTATAAATTTCAACTGATTGATCTATTAATAAATAGGTCCACCAGCCAAAAGCAGCGAAAATATAAATAACCAGTATGTAGTAAATAAAATTTGAACGCACAGATTGTAGTCTTTTGGATTAAATGATTGAAGTCTCTTGGCAGTTGTTCTTTTCGCAAATTTCACGATAGAAATTTTCATAAAGTGGCATTATTTTCTCAAGATCGAATTTTTTAGCTTGTTCATAGGCATTGTCTTGGAATTGGGCAAACATCACGCTATCAGAAAGTAATCTAATAGCATTTTCGGCCATTTCATTAACATTACCTACGTCACTTAAAAATCCAGTAGTTCCATGAATATTTATTTCGGGAATACCACCTGTATTAGAAGAGATTACTGGAACTTTAGCAGCCATAGCTTCCAATGCCACTAAACCAAAGCTCTCACTTTCACTGGTTAACAAGAACAAATCGCATACCGACAATATTTCTTCGATAGCAACTTGTTTACCCAGAAACATTATTTTATCACATACACCTAAGTCACGGCATAACTTTTCAATAGAATTTCTTTCCGGACCGTCTCCAACTAGTAGCAGTTTAGAGTCTATTTTTTCATTTATTTTTTTAAAGACCTGTACAACATCCTGAACACGTTTTACTTTTCTAAAGTTGGATGTATGAATGATCAGCTTTTCATTATTAGGAGCCGTAGCTTTTTTAAAATAATCTTTAGGTTTTTGCTGAAAACGGCTTATGTCAATAAAGTTCGGAATCACCTTAATTTCGTTGGTAATATCAAAATTGTTAAAAGTATCTTTCATTAAACTTTGTGAAACTGCAGTAACTCCATCAGATTCATTTATAGAAAAAGTAACTGCAGGCTCATAGGTAGCATCCTTTCCAACGAGTGTAATATCTGTGCCGTGAAGTGTGGTGATAACATTAATGTGGATTCCCTGGGACTTTAATATTTGTTTAGCGAAGTAAGCAGCGGAAGCGTGTGGAATTGCATAATGTACATGCAGAAAATCTAGTTTTTCAAATTTAGCGACATCAACCAATTTGCTTGTTAACGCCAATTCATAAGGAGCATAATCAAAAAGAGGGTAATCATTTACCACTACCTCATGGTAACATAGATTCTCAGAAAAGAAATCTAAACGGGCAGGTTGTCGGTAAGTTATAAAATGGACTTTGTGTCCCTTTTGAGCCAATGCCTTTCCTAATTCTGTGGCAACAACACCACTTCCTCCAAAAGTTGGGTAGCAAACAATTCCGATATTCATAACAATTTGTTCTTGTTTTTTGAGTTAATTATCTGCAAAATGCAGTAAAAAATCATCCTAAGTTACTTTAAATCCGTGATTTAAAAAAGAAGAGATTATATTTTGAACTTTGAGTTAAAAAGGCATATTTTGTGATACTTTACCTTAAGGTAAGTTATTTTCAATTTCAACCGGTGTTAGTTAATAAAATTAAACGTACAGCACATTTATTATTACTTGTTTATCTGAGCATATTCTGTTTTTCAGTAGTCTCCTCTTTTGCTCAAACTGGTGTCCCTTTCGTGTATTATTATTCTCCCAAAGAGTATGCTGCTAAAAATGAGGAATATAATTCAGGAACCCAAAATTGGTCCATTACACAGGATAAGCGCGGTGTAATGTACTTTGGTAATAATGATGGGATCTTGATTTATGATGGTATCCATTGGAGAATGGTTTCAACTTCTAATGGTACTACAGTAAGATCATTGATAGTTGATAAGAATAGTAGAGTTTATGTAGGTGCCATTGGTGACTTTGGGTATTTATCCACTGATTCTACGGGTTATACTGAATATATATCATTGGTTGATAAGATTCCCGAAGAATATAGATCATTCAAGGACATCTGGGCAATTCACATAACCGACAATGGCGTTTATTATAGAGAATACAAAACAATCTACAAGTGGGATGGTGAAACCATTAAACCAATTAGCTCTGAGGATGGAAGATTTAGAAGTTCATTCATGGTAGGTGAAGGATTTTATGTTTACGAGCGAGAGCAGGGCTTGATACAACTTACAGAAGATGACCAATTTTTACCAGTGATGAATGGTGAAATGTTCAAGGGAATGAAAATCTATACCATGCTTCCCTATGGGGATAACAAAGTACTAATAGGNACTAAGGATATTGGATTCTTTATTTATGATGGAATTGAATTTGTACCNNTACCAACAGATATTGATGATTTTATAAANGCAAAAAGGATATACAACGGTATNAGATTAAATGANGGACGTTATGCCATTGGTACTCTNGCNGGNGGAATNGCNGTNATNGATGCCAANGGAAAGTTAAGTGCAATATTTGATAAAAGTACCGGGCTNCAGGATGAAACNATAATTAATTCATATGTTGACTNTGAGGGTGGATTATGGTTAGGATTAAATAATGGTTTAGCAAGAATTGAAATTCCTTCTCCGCTATCAANGGTATCAGATCAAAGNGGNATTGAAGGAAAAGTTCAANCTGTTATAAGACATNNCGGTANCTTATACGCAGGANCATCCAATGGTNTATTTGTACATGAAGANTTAAAAAACGACCAAATTAAAAAAGGGACTATAATTAGTGATGANNTGCTAAATTTTAGGAGAATAGAAGGNTTTCAAAGTCAAACCCGGCATTTGGTGGGACATGAAGATGTCATACTGGCCGCTGTACCAAGTATAGGCGTGTATCAGGTGAAGAATGACAATGTTACTACGGTGGTTGGAGATCCTGCATTCTATATCTATAAAATTAAAGATAAAAATATTGCGCCATTTGATAATCGTGATAACACAAAAGCTTTTGTCGGAATGCAAAGTGGTTTGGGGTTAATTAGTTATGAAAATGGAGATTGGAAGTTTGACCTGAAAATTCCAAATATAACTGAGCAAGTATGGAGTATTGTCGAGGATGATAAAGGAAATTTATGGCTTGGAACATTATATCAAGGTGTTTTGCGGGTTTCTTTTAAGGAAGGAGGACTAGAAAACCCTACCATTGAAAGATATGGTGAGGAGCATAACTTACCTAGTGGCTGGGTTGAAGTATATAGTGTTCTTAATAGAACTTTTTATGCTACCGACAAAGGTCTTTATGGATTTGATTATGATAAAAATAAATTTTTCCGCGATTCAACATTTTTCAAAGGGCAAAATATTGATGATGTTTTAGAAGTATACTGCTTGGCTGAAGACACCAATAAAAATATTTGGATGCGTTGCGATAAGGAGATCAGGGTAGCTGTTCCACAATATACCAATGGGGTATTGGATTCATTTTTAATTTCAAGAGTACCATTTTTACGTATTCCTAAATCCAAAGCAAATGTTATTTATCCTGATAATGATAATATAACTTGGATTGCCGGTCCGGATGGATTGATTCGATACGATGTAAAAGTGGGAAAGGACTATAATGTAAAATTCAATGCGTTAATAAGAAAAGTAACCTTGGGCAAAGACTCAATTGCTTTCCATGGAACTTATATTTCTCAGAAGGGTTTTGTATCTTTAAAACAACCGGAATTTTTATCTCCCAATCTATCATATGAGTACAATTCCGTCACTTTTGAGTATGCCGCGCCTACATTTGATAATGACAAGGCAACTAAATTCCAATACTTTTTAGACGGATTTGATAATGACTGGTCTGACCTAGCAAAGGAGACGAAGAAAGAATACACAAACTTACCGGAAGGTGAGTATATATTCAGAGTTCGTGCAAGAAATGTGTATGAAATGTACAGCAATGAAGCAAGCTATTCATTTACCATATCTCCACCGTGGTACAGAACGTCAATTGCATATATAGGATATTTTCTTTTTTTCATCAGCATAATATATGGTGCAATTAGATACAACGTAAGGCGCCTGGAACAAGCCAACAAGAGACTTCAAGAAATGATTGATGAGGCGACCGTAGAAATTCGCGACCAAAAAGAAGACCTTGAAGAGAAATCCAAGGACATACTAGCAAGTATTCGATACGCTAAGAAAATACAGGATACGATTCTTCCGATGTCGGAGTTAATTGAGGAATCTCTTCCGGATTCATTTGTACTGTTCAAACCAAAAGATATAGTCAGTGGTGATTTTTATTGGTTTTCCAACCAACGAAAAAATAAGATACTTATCTCTGCAGTTGATTGTACAGGCCATGGCGTTCCAGGGGCTTTCATGTCTGTAATTGGAAATACACTTTTGAATGAAATTGTAAATGGAAAGGGCATTGATCAGCCGGCTGAGATATTAAACAACCTTCATGTTGGGGTAAGAACTTCATTAAAACAAGATGAAAATCAGGAAGTTGGTTCAACACGTGACGGAATGGACCTTGCTATTTGTAGTATTGAATTAGGGGAAAAACCTATAGTTGAGTACGCAGGAGCCTATCGTCCATTGATCCATATTCGTGGTGAAGTACTTACTGACATAAAGCCGGATAAAATGCCAATAGGTGGGGAGCAGCTGGAAGCTAAAAGGATATTTACCAATAATGTAGTTGATATTGAAAAAGGTGATTCAATATATATGTTCTCAGATGGTTATGTAGATCAATTTGGAGGAGTTAAGGGTAAGAAGTTTATGACTGCCAGGTTCAAAAAGTTCTTGATAGAGATTAGAGATAAAACCATGAGAGAACAGAAGGAAATATTGAGTGACGAAATTGAAAAATGGATGGGCGATGTTCATGAACAGATTGATGATATCTGTGTAATTGGTATCAAATTTTAAGGTTGTCCAAAACTGAAATTTCAGTACGATCCCTGAATTTTCACCCTATAATAAAATTGTTGTTTAATCTTTAATTCTTAAAACTTTGACTTATCAAGTTAAGAAGTTTAACAAGCTCCTTGTCGCTAATCGGGGAGAAATTGCTATTCGAATTTTCAGGGCAACATCAGAGATTAACATTAGAACAGTCGCGATCTATACTTTTGAAGATAGGTATTCTCTTCATAGATATAAAGCTGATGAAGCGTATCAAATTGGTGAAGAATCTGAACCGCTAAAACCATACTTGGATATTGAAGAGATTATTCAAGTGGCAAAAAGAAACAATGTTGATGCAATTCATCCGGGGTATGGTTTTCTTTCTGAGAATGTAAATTTTGCGATAAGGTGCAGGGAAGAGGGAATTGTTTTTATCGGTCCGGATCCTGAGGTAATGAGGAAATTGGGAGATATGGTTTCTGCAAAAAGAATAGCTGAAGAAGTTGATGTTCCTACAATTCAAAACAACATAAAAAAATTAACAAGCGTTACAATTGCTAAAA
>JAESSM010000010.1 GCA_016764115.1 Bacteroidia bacterium
TACCTGTTGTGGATTGAACATTAATTGTCATAGTATAACTTATAGAACTATATTCAGTCCCATCATTTACATCGAATTGAAAGTTATCATAGTTGTTGCCACTTTGGCTTGTTAACGGAGTGTATGTCAGTAAGTTAATTTGAGAGCTATCTATTTCCTGATTTTGGACAACATTTGCCCCATTCAATTTCAGGTCACCAACCGTCTCAAGTGAAGTTATTTTGATTTTAGTAAGGCCATCAGAATCAACATCGGTGAAATTGAAATCGTTTTTATCAAAGGTATAAGTGTTATCCTGGACAACGGTAACTGTATTGTTTGATGCAGTTGGCGGATTATTTGGTGGAGCTTCATAGACTTGAAAATCATCGAAGGCGAATCCATCTCCATCAATTACACCTATATCAGAGCCAAATACGACTCTGAATTTTACATTAGATTCACCTCCAATCTCAGCTGTTTTATGTTTGGCATTGATCCAGCCAGCTGATGATCCAGCCCACCCATCTTGACTTCCAAATTTGTTCAATCCATCAATCTTATCATTATACCAATTGAATTTATCGCCTGTTGCACCAATTATTGTCCAATTATTTCCGTTATCTGTGGTGTAATATATAGCAGAACCATCATATTTGCCCTCAGTTTCATACCAAATATTTAAATCTATCATTGGGACAGTTAAACTGGATAGATCAAAGCATGGACTTTCCACATACGATGCTTCGTTATTATTATATTGACCACTTAATGCTGTTACCCAAGCCGCTGTGCCAGAAGCTGCACCCGGAATGTTGTTACTTGGTAATCCCCAGTCCCAGCTATTATTAATGCCATCTGAATACCAATATACAACTGTAGTATCAAAATTATTCGAATAGGGATAATCGGTTATATTAGGTTGATTTACAATGTAATGCTGAATTAGGGTATCATTAAATAAGTTGGAATCTGCCGGCGTTATGGTCCAAATATCTAAAGAATATGCACCTGTAGTGGAAAAATCAAACGTACTAATGAAAGAGTATATCATTGTATCGCCTGGCTGTAAATTTGTGAATACCGCTTCAGCAAATGGTGAAGTAGTTCCATTTATACTATAGTTTATATCAAAATTGTTTATCTCGTTTGTACCATAATTTTTTATTACAATTTTTAAGGTATCTGTAGAAGATAAACCACAAGAGGAGCCAGGCGCTATTACTTTTTCAATTCCAATATCTTCAGGTATGGTAACATTCTCGTAATACAGAATTGCTCCATAATATTCACCAACAAATAAATCTAGATCGCTATCTCCGTCAATATCAGCAAAAGTAGGAGCAGAAAAGCCAAGAGTATTCTCTATACCAAACGGATTGGTTTCTTTGAGAGTAAATGCCGGGAAATTATTAGTACCAATATTTTCAAAATATACAATTCCTCCACTATCTTCTCCACCCATAAAAAGGTCTAAATCACCATCTTCATCTACATCTGCAAAAGCTGGAATTCCGATATATCCGTCAATTTTTTCTATCCCAAAAGGGTTCAATTGAGGAGTAGCGAAAGATGGTAAGGATGAATCACCTATGTTTTCGAAAAACTGAATATTCCCATAATATTCCCCCACAAAAAGGTCAAAATCACCATCGTTATCAATATCGACAAAAGTCGGAAATGCATTTTGATTAGCAGCAGTAATGCCAAAAGGATTATATGTTGTATCTGTAAACGATGGGGTATTACTAGAACCTAGATTTTCTTGAAATTGAATATTACCATAATAGGTGCCTACAAAGAGATCCAGATCACCATCACTGTCAATGTCAACAAAGCTTGGGGCGGATAAATAGTATCCAGTTTTAACTCCAAAAGGATTTGCTTGTGGGGCGGTATATTTAGGAGAGTTTGCTGATCCCGTGTTTTCAAAAAATTGAATGTTTCCATAATATTCACCCACAAAAAGGTCAAAATCACCATCATCATCAATATCTACCGCAGTAGGAAAAGCAAGGTAATTGGTGCCGGTTAACCCAAAGGGNTTNGCATCTCTTTTTAATAGGTTTTGACTATGTAATGGAGAAGTTATTAATAAATATAATGTTAATGAAGTGCCTGCCAGTANTCNTTTTAAGTTAAANGNCGGAAAGAATTCCAATANTTGNCGATATAACTTTTTTAATCGGTTAACAAGAATCGCTTGTTTTTGTTTAGATAAACGGTAAAATGACCCATCAACAATTTGTTTGTTTAATCTGGTAGAAAACTTGTTGAATTGACTTAATTTTTGGTTATAATAGAAATGCCTATTCATGTGTTTATAATTTGTTTTTACTTTTCACATGGAACTTACCATGATTGAATAATCAATCTTCTGTATGATTTAATAATTATTCAATAATTGACGTTTCATAATAAATTAATGTTCAATAATTTCCTTTGCCCAATAAGTTGACTGCGGAGTAGTGAGCCCCAATTTATGAAATCCATTTTTAGTATTCAATATTCCAGGACGTTTTAAATTTGGTAAAACTTGTACATCATAGATTTCATCAACACTATTTTTGTAGAGAATTTGTCCAATAATTGCACCAGTTGGTAAATGTATAACAATGATTCCAGCTTGATTGGCCAATTTAGCAATGGGCAAATCTTTAAATGTGGAAGAATTTTGCCTAAGTTTTGATAAGCCTATAAATAGGTAGTCTCCATACTTGTCCATTCCTCTAACAAATCCGTCAAGTTTTTTGATAACATCAAAAGTTCCATTATCAATATTTACCTTAACAATTTCCCCTGTGGCAGACAGAAGCACATATAAGGAACCATTATAAATTCGTGGAGAATGGGGCATAGGTAGTGATTGGCATATTATTTCATCTGAAGAAACATCAATAATTACTCCTCCCGAAGTTATTTCTTCTCTCCATGACTGTGGTTTATCTCCTGTCCCAAAAGCGCTTACATATTTAGGAACACCATCACTTAAGGCTAGTCCATTAAGATGACAATGGTCACCCGAAGCTATTTTGGAAATAAATTTAGATTTCCATTTTGGCGTGAAACTGAAATTCTCATCTATTAAAGTCAAACACGAAAATGCAGTATTAACTGCCCAGAGACCTTCTTTTCCCCAATCTAGATCATGAATATCTATTTGCCCTGTATAGTATGATGCTCTGGGTATAAACAATCCATCATATACATTAGGTTGTTTTGGATAACTTGAAGCGAGATCTGTTGAATTAACTAAAATTATTACTTCATCTTTTGTAGCAACTCCCAGCTTGTTATTGTCAACTGCAATTCCCATTGCTTTATCAAAAGTTCTTGGGAGTTGAATTAATTCATTATCATTTTTAGCACTTATGAAAATTACTTTCCCAGCCTGGTAGGTACTGATAACAAGTGTGCAATTCAGTTGATTAATTAATTCCGGAAAATTTGGAGAATAAGTACAGCTAAAAGGTGCTAAAGTATCGATCATCTGTTGTTATTGTAATTAGGAAGATTGCAAGGTATAATTTCCAAAAGTTTTCTGCAATGTTTAACTACAATGTAAACTCTATATACTTAATGGTACTTCCTATTTCTAGAAACTTCTGTTCGTAAGTTGTTTTGACAGAAAGGATCTTATCTACCAAATCTGAATTATAAAGATCGCTTGTTTGGCGAATGCAATTAATTTTATTTTCTGCTATAACTTCATTGGTATATTCAAACATTAGTTCGCTATCTGTTTTAAGATGTAGAGAACCACTTTTACTTAAAATTTGGGAATACAGGTCTATAAATTTCTTATTGGTGAGCCGTTTTTTGATATGCCCTTTTTTAGGTTGGGGATCAGGGAATGTTAACCAAATTTCTGAAACTTCATCTTTAGCAAAGTAATCAGTGATATGATCTATGTAAATACGCAAAAAAGCGACATTATTTATTTCATTTTCAATAGCCGTTTTAGCTCCTTTCCAGAGACGTGCTCCTTTAACATCTACACCAATAAAATTTTTATCGGGAAACATTTTAGCCAAACCTAAAGTGTATTCTCCTTTCCCACACCCTAATTCCAATACTATTGGATTGTTGTTCTTAAAAAAGATTTTACCCCAATTCCCTTTTATTTCAGTTGGGTTTTCGAAAGTATTAGGAAATTCTTTGAATTCTTTCAGCTTTAGTGTTTTATTCCGCGCCATTATTTAAATAGAAGAATTTTGGAGTTTTCTTCTAACAAATGCGATCATAAAAAAAGCTACGGCCAGAAATGAAGCAAGTCGGCCAATATAATTGCCAAATTTCACATAAAACGTGATCTTATCATTCAAATGAAGAGATGACTTAATAACAGCGGGTTCCCACCATTCTGTTGCTTGAGAAATATCTCCTTTTTGATCAATAAAACAGGAAGTACCTGTATTGGCGCAACGAGCAATGCTTCTTCGCGTTTCAATGGCTCTCAGCGATGCATAATGCAAATGTTGCTCATATCCAGGCGTGTTGCCCCACCAACCATCATTGGTAATGATGCACAGCAAATTAGCTCCTTTATGAATGTATTCGGTAACGAATTCACCAAAAATTGACTCATAGCAGATGATAGGTCCGATGTGAACCTTCTCATCATTGGATTTGAAAGCAATTCTTTCGTTTTGACTTCCAAGACTTCCCATCGTTCCTCCAAGATTAATAGCAACAGATTCAAAAATTCCGAATATACTAGGGTAGGGAACTTTCTCAACTCCAATTACTAGCTTGGATTTATTATAAAGCTGAAGTTTGTTGTTTTGAGTAATGTGCATAGCGGTGTTATATACATCATACCAACCGGGTTCATTTTTCAGCTTTCTGGCTGTGGATGATAGCTGTGATTCATCATCAAAATGTTTATAAAGCGTCAAACCGGTAATTAGGTTAATATGAGAATGCTTATTGACAAAAGTCTTGACCTGTTTATAGCTTTGATATTGCTCTAGATCATCTTTCCAAATTCCTGAAGGGATGGCTGTTTCAGGCCAAATAACATAATCTGTGCTGTCATCTATTTCTTTTTCAGACAATTTTATGAGATGATCTATTTGTTCTCCATCAGTCATACCAGCAAATTTTTCATTGTAGGGGTCTATGTTTGGCTGAACGACTATAATATTTACTGGTGAATGAAGTTCTGTATAGTTTGAATAGATATTCTTAGAAATGGTGATAGGAGAGATGACCAAAAGCAAAATGCTTGCTAACAGAATAATTGATGAAGTATCTATTTTACTTGTAGCTAATTTAACTGGGATAATTATCTTGAAAATCGCAAGATATAGCAGAATGTTAATGATCCATATCCATAAAGATCCACCCAAATGCCCTGTATATTCATACCACTGTACCCAATCAGGATGCATTGCGAGTCCATTCCCAAGCGTAAGCCAGGGCCAGTCCAGTTCCCAGTTTAAGTGAATATATTCAAAGCCTATCCAGAAGCAAATTAAAGACCAATAACCAAGCCGGGTCCCCAACCTTTGTTTGGTTTGCTGAAATAGCATAATTGGGATTGACATTAACAATGAATTGGCTATAATAGCCATTACCGCACCACCTGGGCTGGCGTTCCATATCCACCAGGTGGTTAGTATATTCCATGTAAATAAAGCTGTAAATGCTAATTTAAAAGTTGATAGTCTTCTTTTGCTTTCAGAAGGGATATTGTCCAATACATATAGTAATGGTATCCATCCAATAAATAGTAGGAATGTACTATCAAAGGAAGGCCAACCTAACCAAAGCAATACACCACTTAAAGATGCAATGAGGTAATATTTTAGTTTATCAGCCATTTAATCAGATTCAAAATTAGGACTATTTAGTATTTGAAGACTTGTAACTTGAAATTAGGATTGGAAGTTTTTTAAAAACCTTATGGTAGCCGTACCCTCCATTGGTCATTTCATCCAGGGCTTTTTGATTTTCCCAATTCTGATATTCTATTCGGTAAAGTGCCACAGCAGTTCCGGTTCTGTCAGAACCATGCCAACAATGTACCAATATAGGGTGATTGGATTCATCTGAAATAATATTAAGGAATTCTTGATATTGCTTTAGTTTGGGTTTTCTTGCCATCATTGGTAGATGGAAGTATTTAAGGTCAATGTCTTTTAACAGCCTTTTGTCTTTTTTCTTCAATCGAAGGTTCACTACAGTTTTGATTCCCATATTTTGAAGCTCTTGAAATCCCTCTTTGCTAGGTTGAGCACAGCGATAAAGATTATCAGAAACCCTATAAAGGTTATCTATTTCTTCTGAAGAGATTGAAGTTGCCCAGTCTTTTGGTCTGTCATTATTTTGAGCCGTAGTGGATATGTATATTGCTAGGAATAGTATTGTGATGATGCATCTAAAAATACAGAACATAGGTTTTTATTTTTTATCCTTTTTTGATTTCCCCTCTATCACGATAACGATCTCGCCTTTAACGGTATTCTTTAAATAATATTCTTGAATTTCCTGGAGTGTTCCGCTTATTGTTTCTTCATAAATTTTCGTTAATTCTCTCGATACTGATGCGTTTCTGTCCCTTCCGAAAGCTTCAATAAAATGACCAATTGTTTTTAGAAGTCTGTGTGGAGATTCATAGAAGACCATTGTTCGTTTTTCTGATTCAAGTTCCTGAAGTTTCGTTTGGCGGCCTTTCTTAACCGGTAAAAATCCTTCAAATACAAAATTATGACATGGAATTCCTGAATTAACCAAAGCAGGGATAAGGGCAGTTGCACCTGGTAAGCATTCAACTTTTATATCTTCTTTTAAACACTCCCTAACTAATAAATAACCCGGATCAGAAATTCCCGGGGTACCTCCATCAGATACAAGGGCAATCGAAATTTCATCCTTCAATTTGCTGATAATATAGGATGTAGTTTGATGTTCGTTGAATTTGTGATGTGATTGAACGGACTTTTCAATATTATAATGATCAAGAAGCTTTTTTGTTTGCCGGGTGTCTTCAGCTAATATTAGATCAACTTCATTTAATACTTCAATTGCTCGATAAGTAATGTCTTTTAGGTTACCTATGGGTGTTGGAACTAAGTATAACATTGTTTAATTCACAAATTTTTCAAAGACGAAATAAAATCTGTTATTAATTTAAAAGCATTGTTGTATCCTCCAAAGGTAAGTGTTTGAAGTTTATCTTGTATGTCATGATAATTTCCTGTTCCACCATTGGTAAAAATAAAAAATGACGGAACTCCTTTTTTAGTGAAATAGTAGTGATCACTATTTTGAGCGTAACCTCTACTCACAATAGTTTCAAAGTAATTGTTTAATGAGTTGATCTTCTCCAACTCTTCGAAATGTTCTTCAAAAACTTTTCCGTTGACAACTGTAATGCCCTTTTCTCCGTTACCCATCATATCAAGATTTATCAAAAATTTAATTTTCTTCAAAGAAAAAAGAGGATTTTCCGTATAGTATTTAGACCCAACTAAGCCTAATTCTTCTCCACTAAAGGCAATAAAAGCAATTGAATATTTTGGATTTATTTTTGAATAATGATTTGCCAGATCAAGCATCAGGGCAATACCACTTGCATTATCATTCGCTCCAGGAAAGTATACTTGACCCATCCTGCCGAGATGATCGTAATGGGCTGTAATTACAACAAATGAATCTGGTATTTGGCCTTCTATGTATCCTATGATGTTTTGACTTTGGTAGTTTTTTTTGAGATCACTTTTTATGTTAACGAATATTTTTTTTCTCCCAAAAGGGATGGCTTTTCTTGAAATTTTTAGAATAGAATAATTTAATTGCCGTGTTCCTTGTTCCCATTGCAGTTTTTTGTTGGTTACAGAAACAACAATAGGTGCACCAACCAGGTTTACTTCTATTATTTTGAGTACTGCGCTGTTTAGATCATCATCAATTCCAGTCTTATCTATAAAAAGTGCTTTTTGCTTAAAATTTGATTTTTGGAATTTTTTAAACTTTTTGGGATCATCTAAAATGGATTTATTGAACCATTTTATTTTGTATTTACCGTAAGTACTGCCTGAATTTCCGACAACAAAATAATCCAGTCCGGGTTGAAGTTCAAAGCTGCCAATTTTTACTGATAGATTGTAGGGAAAAGTGTTGGCGGTTAAAGAAAAGAATTGGAAATACTTATTTTTGCTACGAGAATTATTAAATGATCTGAGGTTTAGTTTTTGGAACTCATTTGATATAAATTTAGCTGCAATTTTATCTCCATCATATACATATCCTCGTCCTTGCATTCTTGAAGAAGAAAGAGAATCAATGATTTCTTTAGCAAAATCTAAGTTTTGGCCTTTTAATGGGAGGAAAAATACGGAAGAAAGTAATAAGAAGATGAGTTTATTCAACTTCATTTAAGCTGTATTCGTAGCTTTCTATAACTTGATTGGCCAGTAGCTTTTTGCAAGCAGTTTCAACTTGATTTTGTGCGCTGTCTTTATCGTTGGCATTAACTTCCAGTGAAATGTGCTTTCCAATTCTTACATTGCTAATGTCTTGTAAGCCAAGATTTTTTAATCCAGAAGTAACTGCTTTTCCTTGTGGATCAAGCAATTCCTTTAATGGCATAATGTCGATGTGGGCTAAGTACTTCATATCTTTGCGACTGATTTAACAATCGACAAAATTATATATAATAATATAATTAGCGGTATTCCTACCAAAGAAAATTGAATAAGCAATGCTAATGATATCAGCAAGAAAACATACTTTATTTTGTTTTCATCCCATGAATATGTTTGAAACTTCATAGAGAACATTGGAATTTTAGATACCAATAGGTAGCATAATATGAAGGTAAGTAACACCAGAAAAAAAGGATTCAAAATGTAAGCTTTTAACCCCCATAGGTCCGCTTTGGTGAGTAAAAAAAGGTATGATATGAATAAAGCATTTGCTGGAGTTGGTAATCCTTTAAATTCATGTTCCTGATCTTCATCTACATTGAATTTAGCAAGTCTTATTGCCGAAAAAACAGCTATTAAATAGGCGAAATAACATGCGAAATGGGCAATTCCAAGTAATTTGGCATAGTCACCCATCGAAAGACCCTCCATGTAAGGATACTTTATCATATGATAAAGCATAGCTGCTGGAGCTACACCAAATGATACCATATCTGCCAGAGAATCAAGCTCTTTGCCAATTTTACTGGTTGCATCAAACTTTTTAGCAATAAATCCATCTAGAAAATCAGAGATCGCGGCAAACCCAATAAAGTAGGCAGCCCAATCCTGGTTATTGCTGAACGAATTAGTAATGGACAAGCATCCAAAAACTAAATTAAGCAGTGTGAAAAAATTCGGTATTTGTTTACTAATTGACATATTTGACT
>JAESSM010000148.1 GCA_016764115.1 Bacteroidia bacterium
ATTTGCGACGCGATGCCGGTATGCTTACTGATTGTTTGGCTGAAGATTGCGATGTCTCGATATTAGAGACGGCAGCGCCAGATGCTGAGCTGTTTGAACTCCACCAAATACGCATTGGTTTGATCCAGTTTATCTTCATGAAAGCCATGGAAATACCGCGTTTCAGTAGCCGGTTTGATATTTCACTTGAAGAATTACTCGCGGAGTTGTTGCACCTTGAGGTGCCAGACACGTTGATACAGCTGCGCAAGATGAAAAAACTGACCTCCCTATTCATTTCGGGCTTCGACACCGCGCTGCTATTGGCCTTACTGAAAACAGCGATGCCATTGCGTTAGTGGTTTCTGAAGAGACCGGAAATATTTCTATATCAAGTAAAGGGGAAATCTCCTATAATGTTGATAAAGACAAGTTAGAAGAAAAATTGGAGGAACATATAAATGCAGATTAGTCGATAGCAACTAGTACTATAGTGCCTTCTAATTAACACATCATTAAATCCTAAGCACTAATATCTAAATCCTAAACCCAATTCAAAGGACCAATTATTAATGATCAAAATCTTTGTTTAGTATTTCGATATTGGGATTTAGTGTTTAAGTATTGGCACTATCTTGTTTAGCTTCAAACTGTTTTAATAATTCCTCTACCGATTTTCCAAGATTATCAATTGAAAACTTTGCATCCTTAGCAAGCTCATGATCCGGATACTTTTCTAAAAACATCTTGTAGTGTCTTTCAGCCATTCCTAAATCTCCAATATGGTTTTCATAAATAAATCCCTGAATGAACACGCATGAGGCTGCTCTTGAATCTTCAGCGTATCTTTTAGAATAGGTACCGTATAGGTTGATGGCTTTTTTAAACTGCATTAGACTATTCGCAGTTTCAGCAGCACTGTATAAATACCCTTTTGCTTTTTCGTGTTCCTTGTGATTTGCAATGAACTCTTCATATTTAACCAAAAGGTCATTGGCTTTATTCTTATCAAATTTATCTGATTTGGAATATAACTGATCCTCTAATACAGTGATTTCCTCAACTCTTTGAGCATCATCTGGACCACATCCAACTAGTGAAATAAGTAAAAATAAAAAGATTAAACTATACCTTAAATTATTCATAATCAATTATTTAAATAAAATTACCTAAACTAAATTTTTAAACTACTTTTTTTTCTTCTTCTTAACGGGGAATTTCATTTTATAGTCCACCTCAATATCACCTTTTGAAATTTTTTCGAGCTTTCTTTTCAATAATCTCTTCTTTAAAGATGATAAATGATCGGTAAACAAAATACCATCAGTATGATCATGTTCGTGCTGAATTATTCTTGCAGCTAATCCTTCATATTCTTCATCATGAAACTCAAAATTTTCATCATAATATTGAATTCTGATAATTTCGGGACGTTCAATATCTTCCCTGATATCAGGAATACTTAAGCAGCCTTCATTAAAGATTACATCTTCCCCATCTTCTTCAACAATATAACCATTGATAAATACTTTCTTAAATCCTTCCAATTTTTCTTTATCCCATGACTCCCCATCTACAATAAACATCCTTACAGTCTTTCCTATTTGAGGTGATGCCAAACCTACTCCATTAGCGCTATGCAATGTATCAAACATATCCTCAATTAACTTATCAAGATTCGGATAGTTATCAGAAAGTTCTTTGGTTTCCTTTTTTAAAACCGGATCTCCATATGCAACAATTGGTAATATCACTATTTAGTTCGTGGTTATGAGTTAGTAGTATTGAGCTATGAGTTTATTTTTTCCAAATATGTTTGCAGGATCAGTGTTGCACTGATAGTATCTCTGAGTTCTTTTCTTTGCCTGTCTTTTTTCTTTAATCCACTTGTAATTATTACATGTTCCGCCATTCTGGAAGTCAAACGCTCATCTATCAATTCGATGGGAATTTCCGGAAAAACTTTTTTTAATCTATTTACAAATGCATCCACCAATCCTTTTGATTGAGAAGGTTGGTTGTTCAGTGTTTTAGGGTCCCCAATAACAAATAATTCCACTTCTTCCTGTTCCATATACTTTTTTAAATACTCCTCAATATCTTTTGAATGAACAGTTTCGAGACTACTGGCAATGATCTTTAATGGATCTGTTACAGCTACACCTACTCGTTTACTCCCATAATCAATTGCCAATATTCTAGCCATGGCGCAAAACTACAAAAAATCACTTCTGCTTAAGTAATAGAAAGACTTTTTTTAACGCTAAAAATGAATTCGGGAAACTTTAATCCTCACTCGTACCTGCATCAACGAGATTTTTTATGTAGAAACAAACAACAGGTAAATCGGCTTTAATATAATTCCACCCTCTTGGTAACTCTTCCCTGATTGGTTTGCAATTCTAAAAAGTAAATTCCCGAAGGATAAGAAGATAGGTTAATTTGCATTGTATTATCGTCAGATAGTACGATTACTTTAAGCTCTCTACCTATCAAATCATACAAGTGCAGTTCATTTAGTTCAATTTTATAGTCTAATTCCAAAGTTATTAAACCTGTTGAGGGATTTGGGTATATATTAACTTGTTTCGGGTCAATCGTATTTTCATTAATACCATCAGGCCACCCGTAAACAACTGCTGAATCAGAAAGTGCATTTACAGGTATTTCCGTTCCATCTTTGGAAATAATCTTTACATCTTGAAATTCGAGTACAAAAGTTTGGTACACATATGTTTTACCCCCTGCAAGATTCTCTTCCATCACAAACCTGAGTTTTGCTACTCCGCCATAATTAGAAGAGGAATTATTATGATCATGTCTAATATAACCTGCATCGGTTTCACCCAATGGGTGAAAATCTTTGTAAAGGTTTAGCGATAAAGAATCTGTTCCTATCCATGTATTAGAAAAATCAATTTCAATCGTATTTTTTTGAACCAACAAATTATTATAAACTACGGTAAAAGACAATCCATAAACATTAGCTGCAAGAAGCGTATCTCTACCCAAAAATATATCTACAGTGACAGAAGATCCTGTAGCAATGCTATCTGCATCAATATCAAAATAAAGATCAGGATTAGATGGTTTGTATACTGAGGCTGATCTTGCTTTGCTATGTAACTTGCCATAATTTTTTTTAATTGCATCCAAATCAGAACTTCCAACAATACCATCGCCATCACTATCTGCATGTTTATAATTTATGCTATTGAGGAAGGTATCAGTCCATGCTGTTACTGGTTGTGGCATCCAGTTTGAAGTAGCTCCTGCCCTAACCGGACCGGTCGCACCAAATGCAATCCCAAGGTTTAGGATGTCAAAATTATTTGCAATACCATCTGCATTAACATCTCCTGGCCAAACACAAGTATCACAATAAGCATAAGTACACAAAGTACTATCTGAAAATGAGGCGGTATTGGAAACAGGACTTGCAATACTTGAGCTAACTCCCGATAATGAAGATGTAGTTACACTTCTTTGATTCAAATTCATTTGTACGGCTGCTACTACCGCAACTTCGTGATTACATCCAGGATTTCCATCAGCATCTACCTCAAAAACGAAAGCGGATTTGGTTGTAGATGTAAGGCTATTTGTTGCTCCTGCAACAACTATTTTTCCTGTTGATGTCTCAATAACTTTATAAGCATCATCATCGTTATCACCTCCATATATATTTGCCCAAACTAACGCACCATTATCAGTAACTTTAAGAACATAAGCATCTTGATCGCCTGTATTAAAACTATAAGAATAACCACTGAGGTAATATTTTCCTGTAGAAGATTCAATGATTGACTGTATTTCATCATCCATTTCTCCACCATATAAGTAACTCCATTCCTGGTTACCTGCACTATCAACTTTCATGAGTAAAGCATCTTTTTTACCCGCGCTAAAACCTGCAGTATAGCCTCCAATGATAAACCCTCCATCACTTGTTGGATAAACAGCATTTGCAACATCTTCCTTATCAGTAGCATAAGCATTAGACCAAAGTATACTTCCTAATGTGTCTATTTTAAGCAAATAAATATCCCCTGCCTGCGATCCAAAACTCATTGTCTTACCTGCTATGATTATATTTCCATCTTGCGCATATTGCATATCATAACCTACATCATCCAATGTATCCCCAAAGGTTTTGGTCCATTGAACATTTCCACTGTTATCTAATTTTAATAAGTAAATATCTCTGCTCCCTGATCCAAAATATCCTGTATAACCTAATATAAAATAATCACCTCCTGGTGTTTCGAGCATCTTATAACCATAATCATAACCGCTACTACCATAAGTATTAGACCATTGCAAATTCCCTAAACTATCTGTTTTCAATACATATACATCTGTAAAACCAGCACCTTCACTTGTAGTTTCTCCCACAATTAAAAANCCNCCATCAGATGTTTGATCTACAGAATAACCAAGATCTTCACCAGCNTTNCCATATGTCNTGGCCCATATCAAATTGCCATTCTGATCAANTTTCTCAAGAAAAATATCAGTNCCTCCCTCTCCNAATGANTTAGTGNTACCAACTGCAAGCAAGTTCCCATCGGATAATTCANTGATACATTTCAAAGATTCTTCATTACTTCCTCCATAAGAATGCTGCCAGCCCTGCGAGTAACTTTGAGAGCAGTATAATATTACTAAAACAACTAATCCTAGCGCTTTGGGGTACATGGTTTTGGATATTCTAATCATCATATTCCAGGATTTTTTAGGTTATAGTATCTCGTAATGTAAAATTCATTATAAATCAGTAATAAACAAAAGACAAATTTATCATTTTTCCGACATAAAACACCATATTCACATTAAAGCCTATACGAATAAAATAATATATACTACTATATATCAATTACTTATGTAGTATGCAAGTAACATATACAAATATATTTATAATTTATTTCCGAAAAAAAACTTACATTTGATTTGATAAATTTTCTAAATAATGCAAAAAAGCAAACTTTTAGACACCCTAATAACCTTTTCACAAAAAGAACTTACCCGGTTTGAAGATTTTGTAAAATCACCATTTTTCAATAAAAACACAGACCTAGTGCTTCTTTTTCTATATGTAAAAAAGTTTGCACCAAGATTTAACAATAAAAAACTTAGTCGAGAAATCGCCTTTAAAGAACTTTTTCCAAGTGAAAAATTTAATGAAAAAAAACTAGGATACTTAATGAGCGATCTGGTGGAGCTAGTTGATAGTTTTATTTCTTATAACTGTTATACAAGTGATGCTATTCTTCCTGTCTATCATCAATTAATTACTTATAATGAAAGGCACTTGGATAAAAACTATAATAACAGCAAGAAAAAAGCAGAACTAATTCAAAAGAAATATCCTTATTGGGATACTACCTATTTTTTCAATCAATATTTGCTTGCTTCATCATCAAATCTATTTTTTGACAAACAAAAGAAGCATAGGTACGACCAAAGTCTTCAAAACATCGCTGATAATCTGGATCTATTTTATCTTGCACTGAAGTTAAAATACAGCTGTGAAATTATAAACAGACAAAATGTAGTAGCAGTTGATTACCGGCTGAAACTGTTAAATGAAGTACTGTCTTACATCAAAAATAATGATCTGGGAGAAATTCCTGCTATATCAATTTATTACGAAATTTTAATGACACTGTTAGAAAGTGATGATATTTCTCATTTTAATAATCTCAAAAAGCTCCTTAAAGAAAATGCAGATAAATTTCCAATTCACGAAACAAAAGACATGTTTGACTATGCCAGGAATTATTGCCTGAAGAAAATTAACACTGGAAACCATGAATTTTTACATGAGCTATTTGATATTGACAAAACACTTTTAGAGAAGGAAATAATTTTTGTAGAAAAATATTTGTCTCCCTGGACTTATAAAAATATGACAACTGTTGCTCTAAGACTTCAGGAATTTGACTGGGCAAAAAGCTTTGTAGAAAATTATCGTAACCGTTTAGCGCCAGAATACCGGGAAAATGCCTATGCATTTAATTTGGCGAATATACATTTTTATAGAAAAGAATACAGTAAAGCAATTCGTCTTCTGCAAAAAGTTGAATTCTCGGATGTATATTATCACCTCGATTCGAAAACAATGTTATTGAAAATTTATTATGAAACGGAAGACTATGATGCCTTATCATCATTATTGGATGCGTTTTATATGTCTTTGAAACGAAACAAATTAGTATCGGATTACATGCGCACAACTTACATCAACCTAATAAGATTTATCCGAAAAGCAATTAAATTAAGGGATAATGAAACTGATAAATTCGAAAATCTAATTGTCAAGATCAAGGAGACTAAAAAAGTTGCAAACCTTAATTGGCTCATTAAACAACTACAACTTAAAGTAGATAAGAAAAGATCGTTCGCGTGATATTTATGGAACCACCCCCTGCATTATTATACCACAAATCCATGCAGCATACGTACCCAACGCATATCCTAATACAGCAAGTAGTACACCAACAGGTGCCAATGACGGATGAAAAGCAGAGGCTACAATAGGTGCTGAAGCTGCCCCACCAACATTCGCCTGACTACCAACAGCAAAAAAGAAGAATGGTGCTTTAATAACTTTTGCCACAACAAACAAAATTATAGCATGTATCGACATCCAAATCCCTCCAATCAGGAACAAACCAGGATTATCAAAAATGGCCAATAAGTTCATTTTCATACCAATAGTTGCAACTAATACGTAAAGAAATAAACTTCCCATTCTAGATGCCCCGGAACCTTCTAACTTACGAGCTTTGGTAAAAGACAATACCAGTCCTCCGGTTGTTGCGATCACAACTATCCAGAAGAAACCTGAAGTCAAACTGAATTTACTGAGGCCCGGTGCATGTTCAGCAATTGCAGGAGCAATATAGTCGGCTCCTAAATGTGCCAATCCGGTAACACCAAACCCAATGGCCATGATCTTCATTAAATTGTTTAAATCAGGAATTCTTGCAATACTCGACTGATATTCCTCCATATTCTTTCTAAGCACATCTATGGCCGAGGAATCTGCTTTAAGCCATTTGTCCATCGCACGTTGCCTACCAGCTCCATAAAGTAAAAATGCCATCCAAATATTGGCAACTATAACATCTACTGCGATCATGGCCGAGAACAAATTATCTCCACAGTTAAAAACCTCTTTCATCGCAGTTTGATTAGCCCCACCTCCTATCCAACTTCCTGCTACTGTTGCCAAACCTCTCCACACCGCATCCGGCCCCACACCGCCAACAATTTCAGGCGCAAACGAACTTGTAATCAAAATGGCAATGGGCCCTCCAATGACAATGCCCACTGTTCCTGACAAAAACATAATTATTGCTTTTGGACCTAATTGTATAATTCCTTTAAGATCAATACTTAAAGTAAGCAATACCAAACTTGCCGGAAGCAAAAACCTGGAAGCAATGAAGTAAAGTTTTGAATCTTCTCCTGAAATGATACCAAGAGAATTAAAGATAGAAGGAACAAAATAGCAAAGCAACAGTGATGGAACATACTTGTAAAAGGACTTAAAACCTTTTCGTTCACTATTAGCTGTAATAAATACAACTGATAGTATTACCAGTAAAATCGCCAGAACAACAGCATCATTTGTTATCAATGGTCCCATGATATTGCTTAATTAATTGCTGGGCGAAAATAGGTAAATAAATCTTTATTAGTAACACACCTGAATAGAAGAGGTTGCCTCAAAAGTCCATTTATGTTATCCTGAAGAATTGAAGGATCTTGTTACATAGTGATAATAAAGAAACAAGATTCTTCACTATCGTTCAGAATGACACGAATTTTAGATCCTGGAATAACATCTACAAAACTTGCTAATAATATGCCTTACGACTGTCATCCTTATTTTCCGTACTTTTGCACGACATGAACAACTATTTATCTTTAATAAAATTCAGTCATACCATTTTTGCAATACCATTTGCAATTATTGGTTTTTTATTAGCTATTCATCATCCTTCTTTTTCATTTGAATGGCACTTATTGCTTAAAGTTATTTTATGCATGGTGTTTGCCAGAAGCGCTGCTATGGCATTCAATAGATATATAGATAAGGATATTGACAAGTTAAATGAACGAACTGCAGTAAGAGAAATTCCTGCTGGGGTTATTAAATCCAAATCGGCATTAATTTTTGTAATTATCAATTGCATTTTGTTCATTGCTACAACTAAATTGATCAACAACTTATGCTTTTACTTATCCCCGGTCGCGATATTGATAATATTAGGATATAGTTACACCAAAAGATTCACAGCACTTTGTCACTTTATTTTAGGAACGGGATTGGCACTGGCTCCTATTGGTGCATACTTAGCTGTAACTGAACAATTTGACTGGTTACCAATATTCTATTCCTTTGCAGTATTACTCTGGGTTAGCGGATTTGACATTATCTATGCTTTACAGGATGAAGACTTTGATAAATCTCAACAATTATTGTCAATACCTGTATTTATGGGAACCTCAAAAGCACTACAGTTATCTACAATATTGCATCTTGGCACAGCAAGTTTTGTAATATACGCTGGGATTTATGCCAGCTTTGGAATATTGTATTGGATAGGGGCTGCTTTATTTATTGGGCTGTTGGTCTACCAGCATACTCTAGTAAAGTCTGGAGATCTAAGTAAAGTTAATTTAGCTTTTTTTACTACTAATGGAATTGCCAGTGTAGTGTTTGCGGTATTTGTAGCTATGGAGCTGTTGCTTTGATCATGCGGTCCTTTCCATTCAAGTCTTGCCTCAACTCAATTTCCTGAAACCCTTTAGAAACTAACAATGTGGTTACTTTTTCACCCAATTCCTCATTGATCTCAAAATAAAGACTCCCTCCCTTCTCTAGATTAAGCTGGGCAAAATCTGTGATCTTGTCATAAAACATTAGTGGATCTTCATCAGTAACAAATAAGGCTATGCGTGGTTCATTATCTAGAACATTCATATGCATATTACTTTGTTCTGAAACTCTCACATAAGGTGGATTACTTACAATCACGTTAACTTTGGGCAACATTTCCCAATCATCTTCATTCAAAATATCCAATTTCACGAATTCGATCTCCACATCATTTTGTTCGGCATTGCT
>JAESSM010000149.1 GCA_016764115.1 Bacteroidia bacterium
ATTGTTATGATATTTATGATTGTCACTGATAGTTTTTAATAGAAATCCGTTATTCTAATCTTAATAAATCATAATAATCAGTTTGATCAGTGTACCATTATTTATTAATCACAAAACCATGCCAATTCAAAGTGTTAACCCTTACAACAACAAATTGATTCAGAATTTCAATGAAACTTCACAAGAAGAAATTGAGCAAAAACTACAACATGCTTCCAAAGCTTATGAAATTTGGAAAGAAGTTCCTTTTGGTGAAAAGTCTAAATTGATGGATACTGTTGCAGAATTATTGAAAAACAAGAAAGACGAACTAGCTCAGTTGGTGACTTTGGAAATGGGCAAGCCAATTCGTGAGGCAAGAGCAGAAATTGAGAAATGTGCTTTGGTATGTAATTTCTATGCGGATAATGGTGAAAACTTCTTGAAAGATGAATTGATAGAAAGTGATGCCGGTAAAAGTTTCATTTCTTATGTACCCTTGGGAATTATTTTAGCTGTAATGCCTTGGAATTTCCCCTTTTGGCAGGTATTCAGATTTGCTGCTCCATCTTTAATGGCGGGTAATGTCGGCGTATTGAAACATGCCTCCAATGTTCCTCAATGTGCTATTGCTATTGAGCAATTATTTACAGAAGCAGGTTTTCCGGAAGGTGTTTTTCAAAATTTCTTAATAGGTTCATCTAAGGTTAATAATCTGATAGAAGACAAAAGAATTAAAGCAGTAACATTAACAGGAAGTGAAATGGCAGGTTCAAAAGTTGCTGAATGTGCAGGAAGAAATATCAAGAAGACCTTGTTGGAATTAGGAGGAAGTGATCCTTTTATCGTATTAAATGATGCAGACTTAAATAAAGCAGTTAAGGTAGCTGTTAAATCCCGGATGATTAATTGCGGACAAAGCTGTATCGCTGCGAAAAGATTTATTGTGGAGGATTCCATACATGATGAATTTGTAGAGAAGATGATCGAAAAAATGAAAGTTTTAAAAATTGGGGATCCCACTGAAGAAACCACCGATGTTGGTCCAATGGCTCGTGAAGATTTGGCAAATGAGTTATTGGAACAAGTGAACAAGTCGGTTGAAATGGGAGCAAAAAAAGTACTAGGTGGAGACAGGACAGATAGAAACGGGGCATTTTTCAATCCAACAATACTAACTGAAGTAAAACCAGGCATGCCTGCTTACCATGAAGAAATGTTTGGTCCCGTGGCAACTGTTATAAAAGTAGTAGATGAAAACGAAGCAATTCAAGTGGCGAATGATTCAGATTTTGGATTAGGAGGTTCTATATGGACCAATGATATTCAAAAAGGAGAAACACTTGCCAGAAAAGTAGAATCAGGAGCCGTGTTTGTAAATGGATTGGTAAAATCAGACCCCAGGCTACCGTTCGGAGGTATCAAGAATTCAGGTTATGGCAGGGAGCTTTCTTATTTGGGAATACGGGAGTTTGTAAACCAGAAAACGATTTGGGTAGAATAATGCTTTACATTTGAGAGGGAACAAACGTGGGCTAAAAAGTTGAATTTGATAAGAATGAAAAGACTTTACTGCATATTATTGGTTTTGGTAATAGTTTGGGGGAATGTTTGTGCCCAAGATGGTCAACAATATAAAGTCAGAATTTATGACGATGAAGAGGAACTGGTAGATACTATTATGTCTTTTGTCGCATTGGAAGAGGTACTGCACCTTTTTGGTGGATTCAATTATCCAACATTGGATCACGGTATTCTAGGGGATTCAGTTAGTAGATTATTTAACGATACTGTGGAATTTAAAATTTACAAAGCAAAGTTTGATTCTAGTAAATATGAATCGGTTGAGTTTTACGATGACCTTAATCACATTGGAAGTGTGAACGGCAAGAAAGTTTGGGGGACTGATGGAGGAATACCGCAATGGGCTATTGAAAAGATGGAGTTTAAGCGAAACGATCGGGTAGTAAATATTCCAACCGTAAGTTACATTGATTTATTCGAGCCTAATATTGGTTGTTATTACGTTACTCATAGTAAAAGCGATTGGTGCTATACTAAGGGATACATTACAGACAGAAATAAGTTGATTATATCTATGAGTAACAGTGATGCAGCTGGTGGGTATGAAGTCATATTTGTTTTTAATATGGACGGTGAGTTGGAAAATAGAGCTGTTGGACACGGATTTTAGGATTCATCCGCAGTTACTCGGCATTACCGAGTGACAAATATTTTTTAGTTCGAGATGTGGGACACTTTTAAAGTGTTCCACCAGTTAATTACAGATTCACCCAGCCCAATTCTCCCTATCCAAACTCCTGTAATGAATAGCTTCGGCCACATGTTCAGAAGAAATCTTATCACTTCCGGCAAGATCAGCAATGGTTCGGGATACTTTTAGAATTCTGTCATAAGCTCGTGCAGAAAGTTGCAATTTATGCATAGCTACTTTTAAAAGTGTTTGTGAAGATGCATCTATCTCACAAATTTCTTTAACCTGTTTGGACCCCATTTGTGCATTGGAATGAACTCCATTGTTACTGAATCTCTTTTCCTGAATGGTTCTTGCCTCAATAACCCTTTTCCTAACTGTATTACTGGCTTCAATTGGTCTGGAATTTTCGGTTAACTCATTAAAGGAAACAGGAGTGACTTCAATATGGATGTCAATTCTATCTAAGAGTGGCCCTGATATTTTACTCAAATATTTTTGCACCACTCCAGGAGCGCATACGCATTCCCTCTCAGGATGGTTATAATATCCACATGGGCATGGATTCATAGAAGCCACAAGCATAAAATTGGCCGGGTAGTCTACTGAAAACCTAGCTCTGGAAATATTAATTTTCCTTTCTTCCAATGGTTGCCTCATTACTTCCAGAACTTGCCTTTTAAATTCAGGCAATTCATCTAAAAATAGAACACCATTGTGAGCTAATGATATTTCCCCAGGCTGCGGAATTCCACCACCGCCAACTAGAGCTACATCACTGGTGGTATGGTGTGGTGCCCTGAATGGCCGGTTGGATATCAATGAAGTATCAGAACTCAATTTTCCGGCAACTGAGTGGATCTTAGTAGTTTCCAACGCTTCATGTAAGTTCAAAGGAGGAAGTATAGTAGGCAATCGTCTGGCCAGCATCGTTTTTCCTGCACCCGGAGGTCCTATCAAGATAATATTATGACCACCTGCAGCAGCAATTTCTAAGGCACGTTTTATATTTTCCTGTCCTTTTACATCTGAAAAATCATCGCTATAATGATCTTGCTGCTGATAAAATTCTGTACGGGTTTCTACATTTAGCGGTTTAATTTCTGCTTTCCCTTCTATTATACTAACTGCTTCTGCCAAAGTGCTTATGCCATAAATATCCAGCTCATTTACAATGGCAGCTTCTCTAGCGTTCTGTTTTGGTAGTAAAATTCCCTTGTATCCTTCCTTTCTTGCCTGAATGGCAATGGGTAAAGCACCTTTTATGGGTCTCAAACTTCCATCCAATGAAAGTTCTCCCATCATCACATACTTATCAATATTATCACAAGAGATTTGTTCTGAAGCTCCAAGAATTCCAATCGCGATAGGAAGATCGTAAGATGAACCTTCTTTTCTTATATCAGCTGGAGCAAGGTTAATGATGATCTTGCGCCCTGGCATGGAAAATCCGGAATTTTTTAAAGCAGCTTCAATTCTCTGATGACTTTCCTTTACGGCATTATCAGGTAAGCCAACCATAAAAAGCTTGATACCCTTTCCGTAATTTACTTCAACTGTTATTGTAATTGCATCAACGCCATGAACAGCGCTGGCATAAGATTTTACTAACATCTAAAAGTATAAAATAATTCGGGGCAAATATAAAAATATCGCCTTTAATCCGATTAAAGAAAGGCTATTTAACGAGCTTTTGTTTTTCTTTTATTTTAACACCTTCTTTATAAATGGTCTCAAACAAGAAAGTATGGCCTTCCTCAAAAAATTTCCACATCCCCTCACGCTTTCCATTTATAAATTCCCCTTCTGACCATGGATTTGCATTTTTGTATTTGATCTTCCAGTAACCATCTCTTTTTCCATGGTTATATTGACCATCTTCCTTTATTTGTCCATTTTTATAGTAGCTTTTCCATACTCCATGCCTTTTCCCTTTTGCGTAATAAGTATCTTCCTTAATTTTACCTGTGTCATAAAAATATTGGTATGGCCCATTCTTTTCATCATTATTATAAGTTATTAATTCTTTGAGATTTCCATTTTCATAATATTTTTTGAATGATCCACTTTTTAATGTTTCAACAATATTCTCTTTGTACACCTTTTGAAGCTTTCCATTGCTAAAATCTGCTTCATAATGAGCTTGCCCACTTTCGTAAAATGATTTGTAAAGTCCATCGAAATCACCATTCTTATATTTTGCCTCAATTTTTAACTGTCCATTTTCATGATATGTTTTGCAGATGCCATTTTCTTTATCATTTTCATAGGCATAATCTCTGAATATTTGTCCATTTGGATAATAAATTTTCCACCCCCCATTTCTTTTTCCGGCTTGATAATCCAAGTCTCTAAACAATTTACCATTCTTATAATATCTTAGATAATCTCCACTCAATTGGCCTTTATTATAGTTGGTAATCTCAGCTTTTGATCCATTTTCATAATACGATTTCCATTGGCCGGTTTCGAGATCATTCAAATAGTTACCTTCTTCTCTTAAAGTGCCATTATTGTAATAGAATTTCCAAAGCCCAACTTTTTCCCCATTTTTATAATTACCCTTCTTCCAAAGTTTTCCATTATTAAAATATGCCTCGTATAAAGCCTGCTTTATTCCGTTGGTATATGTTTTTATCTCCCTTAGCAGCCCATCCATGTAGTATGATTTCATTGTACCATTGCTGTTCTTCAAAGTTCCTGCATCCAGTGGATTACCTTTTTGATCGTTATAATTTAAAGCTTCCCAAGGAAGATTATTTTTATACAATGTCTTAAACCATAGTTTCCCCGTTTCGTAATAACCACTGCATATCCCTTCTTTTAATCCATTTTTATAATTGAATTCACGCTTGAGTTTTTTGTTATCATAAAACTCTTTCCAAACACCCTGCTTCATACCTCTTTTATCAAGATAATTGATAGTGTCCTTTTTGTAGATCTGGTAAGTTTGTCCTGTAGACACATTTACCTGAACCGTTAGTAGAATAGATATAGTAACAATTACGTAGGTTTTAATTTGTGGAATTTTATTTTGGAAAGGGGTCATTAATATCAAAAATAATGGAATTTGTAATTAAATAAAGCAAAAATTTGGAGAAATACCAACAATGTAAGAGATATATGTAAATTGGAATGATAGTTGTTCTTTATTTTCAAAAGATATTGTTATTTTTGGCGGTTTCTCAGGGAATTAACTAGATAGAGTATTATGAAGTTTGGTGTTGTCGTTTTCCCAGGTTCAAATTGTGATCAAGACACAATTTACGCTTTGAAAAATAATTTGAATCAGGATGTAAAGGCATTGTGGCATAAGGATACCGATCTTTCAGAATTTACATCAGAAGATTGTATTATTTTACCTGGAGGCTTCTCTTATGGTGATTATCTTAGATCTGGAGCAATTGCCCGCTTTTCTCCCTTAATGGAGAAAGTTATTGAATTTGCGAGTAATGGGGGTTATGTGCTAGGAATTTGCAATGGGTTTCAAATACTTTGTGAGTCAGAATTGTTACCAGGAGCATTGTTAAAGAATAATAATCAAAAGTTTGTATGTAAGAATATTCATATAAAAGCCCAATCAGCTTCTGCAAGTATCACAAAAAACATCTCACAGGATAAGATACTGAAAATTCCAATTGCACATAGTGAAGGGAGATACTATGCTGATGAACAAACATTGAGCACATTAAGCAGTAATGATCAAGTTTTGTTCAGGTACTGTAATGAAGTTGGAGAAATTAATGATAAAGCAAACCCTAACGGATCATTAGATAATATTGCAGGGATTTGTAATGAAAGCAAAAATGTGTTTGGTATGATGCCTCACCCAGAAAGAGCAGTTGATGAAATATTGAATAATTCAGATGGAAGGATCATCTTTGAGTCATTGTTAAACTATGTTAATTCATAGAACTAATTAAATGGTAGTTCGTAAAAAAGTAAACGCTAAACGATAAATTAGAAATGAAGAAGGGGATTTTCATATTGTTGTTTTGTTTTTTATCCAGTCTGACTATGACCCAAAATATGAATCCAGTTAAATGGAAATTTGCTACCGAAAAAAAGACCGATCAAGAGTTAGAGTTGCAATTTAAAGTGCTAATTGCAAAGCATTGGAAAGTTTATGGACAAGATCTTGATGAAGGTGGCCCAATACCAACAACATTCTATTTTAAGCCATCTGATAAATATGAATTGGTTGGGGAATTTACTCCGGATGAGACAGGATACGTATTCGGTGTTATAGAAGAGCCAGAAGGGACTCAATTCTTTGATCAGATTTTCGAAATGCAATTGAAAACATTTAGTAACGAAGCTATCTTTAGACAAAAAATTAAAGTGCAGTCGGAGGAAGACTTCAAAATTGAGGGTTATTTGCACTTTATGTGCTGCGATGAGAACATGTGTTTACCACCTGAAGAGATCGAGTTTGAATTCTTTGTTTCTAAAAATGGAGGCTAATGTTTTTTATTAGAAAATTAATTCTTGCCTTTTTAATATTTCCTGTTCTTTTTGTAAATGCTCAAATTCTAGAGCCAGTTAAATGGGAGTTCAGTTCAAAGAAGCTTAAAGATGGAGTTCATGAACTTCAATTCAAAGCAATAATTGACATTCATTGGCACGTGTATTCCCAGCACATTGATTTGAATAACGAGGTACACCCAATTCCCACATCATTTCATTTTGAGCCTTCTGATCATTACAAGCCTATTGGTGATTTCAAACTTGATGATATAAATTTTTTAAGCGGGTTTATTACAGAGCCAAAGGGTGAAGATGTTTATGATCCAGTATTTGATATGGAGTTGAAATACTTTGATCATGAAGCAACCTTTACTCAAAATATTCAAATAGGAACAGATCAACCTATTGAAATAAAGGGATATTTGGAATTTATGTGTTGTGATTCCATGCAATGCTTACCTCCAACTGAAGTTGACTTTTCAATTCCAATCCATGACGAAAATGCGAAAATAATTGAGGAGGTAAATGAAATTAAGGATTCAGAAGAAAACTCCAATCCAAGGCAACCCGTTGAGAATTCCATGTCACTATGGACAATATTTATTGAAGGATTTTTAGGTGGGTTATTTGCACTTATAACTCCCTGTGTTTTCCCTATGATCCCAATGACCGTGAGCTACTTCTTAAAACAAAGTGGCTCAAAAGCTAAAGGGATAACCAATGCAGTATTATATGGCATTTCTATTGTTGTAATATATGTTGCATTGGGGTTTGGTATCAGTAAAGCATTTGGACCAGACTCATTGAATGTCATGGCAAGTGATCCATGGTTCAATATATTTTTCTTTCTGATGCTGATATTTTTTGCTGTTTCCTTTTTAGGAGCATTTGAATTAACATTACCTTCCTCATGGGTGAACAAGATGGATTCAATGGCAGATAATACCGGAGGGATTTTAGGTATTTTTCTGATGGCTTTTACTTTGTCTTTGGTTTCGTTTTCTTGCACAGCACCAATTGTAGGAAGTCTTTTAGTAGAAGCATTTGCTACGAAAAATGTAGCTGCACCGTTAGCGGGAATGACTGGATTCGGGTTAGCCTTAGGAATTCCATTTTCCGTATTTGCCATTTTTCCTTCGATGCTTAATGCACTTCCAAAATCAGGTGGGTGGTTGAATTCTGTTAAAGTTGTTTTGGGTTTTTTGGAATTGGCGTTGGCTTTAAAGTTTTTTTCAAATGCAGACTTAGTAATGCACTGGGGACTTTTGGATAGAGAAGTATACCTGGTATTGTGGATTGTGATATTTACTCTGTTGGGNTTTTATNTATTNGGAAAACTGAAGTTTGCNCATGATACNGAATTNGANTATATNTCTGTNCCACGTTTATTTTTTGCAATTNTATCTTTTGGATTTGCTTTNTATATGNTTCCGGGATTATGGGGAGCTCCTCTTAAAGCTATAAGNGCTTTTCCNCCTCCAATGTCAACGCAAGATTGGCCAAAGGAAAATTATTATGGAAGCAACAGCGATCATGTAATTAAAGAGCCTAGAAAACGAGACGACTTATTTCATTGCCCTCATGGCCTAGATTGTTATTTCGATTATGATGAAGCAATGGAAAAAGCTAAGAAGGAGAATAAACCCTTGTTTATTGATTTTACGGGCTGGAGTTGTGTTAACTGCAGAAATATGGAAGAATCAGTTTGGTCAGATCCAAGAGTTATTCAAAGGTTTAATGAAAATTTTGTAATGGCATCTCTTTATGTTGATGATAGGACAAAATTAGACGAATCAGAATGGAGTATATCTGAATTTACTGGCAATAAGATCAAGACAATTGGAAATCAATGGAGTGACTTAGAAGCTTCAAAATTTGGGAGAAATTCTCAGCCTTATTATGTGATCCTGGATCATGAAGGGAATATACTGGCAGATGCAGCTTTTAATTTGAATGTGGGTGTATATACTGATTTTTTGGATAGAGGATTGAATAAGTTCAAGAAGGAGATAAATAATTAACTACATTAATTAATATATAGCAGCACTTAACCACAAATAGTTTATTAACAACACATCCAAGCTGACAAGAATTACGGTATCGACAAACCTTGTGATAAGAAGAATATTTCTTGGTTCTTCCAAGACCTCAACGTTATTTAAATTGTCGTTATCAGTTAAATCAGGCATGGTACTATTATTGTCCACAACTTTATGTTTTTCAGGAATATTAGAAAAAACAAATTTAAAAGTCAGGAGAATGAGAAAAATGGTAACCCCTACTTTGATGAAAAACTGAAGAACTTCTAGTAATTCTGGCATAAATATGTTTCTAGATTTAAGTTCAATTATCTAATTCTTACGACAATAGGTTAAATTGGTTTCAATTATTTTGAAATAACAACAAGATATAAAGAATAAATGGCTTTAACTATCGAATTAAATAATATAGTACCTGAAATTGGCAAAGATTGCTTTTTGGCTGAGAATGCAACGATTATTGGAGATGTTATTTTGGGAAGTAATTGTAGCATTTGGTTCAATACAGTTATTAGAGGAGATGTAAACCCCATTCAAATTGGAAATAATGTCAATATACAAGATGGAACCATTGTACATTGCACATATGATCTTTCGAAAACAATAATAGGAGATAATGTTTCTATTGGTCATAATGCCATAATTCATGGATGTACGATCGAAAACAACGTACTTATAGGAATGGGTACAATAATTTTGGATAATGCCATTGTTCAGCAAAATTCGTTTGTTGCTGCAGGATCAGTTGTTTTAGCAAATACAACAGTTGAATCCGGTTATCTCTATGCAGGAACACCCGCCAAAAAAGTGAAAAACCTTACTCCTGAACTACTAGAAATGATAAGATCTACACCGAAAGCGTATATTGATTATGCTTCCTGGTATAAGTAGAGCTATTTTTTGCCCAGGTCAAACTCTAGTTCAACATCCCAGTTAGATCTAAGCTCAATTAAAGAAGAATAAATAAAGACCTTTTCAGGTTGTTCTTTTTTTAAATAATCTCCAGTATCCCATTCACTATTACTATTAGAGTCTTGAATTACTTTAATTTTATAATTCAGTGGATCTAAGTATCGAAATGTTAATGTTCCAGGAACACTGTATTTTAGTTTTTCCTTTACAATAATACCTTTTTCATCAGTTAACTGAACTACATAGTTACTAGTAGTATTTTTACTGTTTATAAGAATTTCAATATTTCCATATGCCTCCACCGGTTTAGTTTGCAGAGTATATTGGATTAGCGAGTTAACTTTCCCATAAATATCTGTAAAGGAAGAATCCTCTATTTGAAAAGTATACGTTTTTTCAGGCTTCCAATTATATCGCATTGAGAGTAATCTTAAGGTTGAATCACTCAATGAAATAGCTGGGTGTATTTGATTAATGCTGTCTTCAACAGCATTGATTCTTGTTATGTCATAATCTGAAATAGGAGTTTTTGATTTAATTAACAGATCAGTGCCCAGATTTAGAATATTGTTATTTGCACCGTGCGCTAGCTGAAGGTTTTTTGAGTATTTTATTGTATCAACATCACTAAAATTAAATCCTACGGTATCATGAAAATTTACATTGCTATGTACTATGAAGCTTATTGAATCTGAAATGACATTTTTTAGCCAACATGTAAGAGTATCTCGTTGTTTGTTTAGATCGAAAATAAAAGAGTTTTGATATTTACTTGGTTTGACCTTTATATCAAGATATTTAACTTCCTTATTAAAAACCAGAATTGTTTTCTGTTCATTTTTCTTGACCTTTCGTAATATTCCCTGTTTTTTTCTATCTTCTTTAAATAATCTCAGATAATATGGCAATGATTCCTCATTGTTACCTTGCTGTTCAATGAGTGAGTCAACTTGTGTTGAATCCGTTTCAAAACTATTTGTTGTAATTCCTGTAAACCGTGAACTTATATTAATAGGTATTAAACTGTCAATAAATGCAATTTTCTCCTCTGGTAGGTCATAAATGTAATTACCGTTGATATCATCTAAGGCAAAAATTTTATAGTTCCCTTTTTTGATATTTTTAATCACAAATTCGCCTAGCTTATTAGTTTTAGCTACATAAAAGGGCTTATCTTGATATACAACTGAATCTTCTAGAGCACTGTACAGCATTACAAGTATATTTTCCACAGGTTTATTGTCTAATGCGGTTTGTACTCTTCCTTGAATTAATAAAGAATCAATATAATGGCCCGTTGAAAACACGTATTGCAAATTTCCAATTACATTTTTTTCGGTAATGTCCTTAATCGAATTTCCAAAGTTGATGGTATAGGTTGTATTTTTAGTAAGTTCATTTTGTAAGTTTATTAATAAACTCTTTCCTTTGATCTTATATTCTGGTGAATGTTTTAAAGGTGGGGATATAAAAATTTGCTCAATTGGATCTTGTAAGCTAAAATATTCATCAAAAGTAATGGTGATCGTGCTACCAATAAATTTAGTTGACAAGTTTTCAGGAGAAAATTTTATTACTTGGGGGGGGGTAGAATCTTTTGGTCCACCTGATGGGGATACTACATTTGCACAAGAATAATGTAATAACAAAAATAAAGTTGTTAAATAAATTAAAATTTGATTCATATAAGAATGAAAATAAAGAAAGCTGCAACCTCTGGTCAAGCTGATTTCAGGTGTGATTGAATTATTCGAGTTTTTTGCAGAAAAATATCATAGCACTAAATTACTAAAAAGATGGACTTGATTAGAAATCTACAAATTTCTTTATAGTAATTGGGTGTTGCACAAAAAAATAATTTGGTTAAAACAGGTATTTTTCATTAAAAAATATCTTATTCTTTTAAAAAATTTGTATTATTGTGGGTAAACTAAAGGAAGAATACATTTTCCTACCTTTTGATTTTTAAACATTTAATTATGATGAAAAGGTTTTTATTAGCCGTAATTACTGTTGGTTTAATATCATCTTGCTCAAGTGGAGATCAGCAAGTCGTTGATCAATCAAAAAAAGCAAAAGGTGATGTCTACTATGGTGGAGTTTTCAGAATGAATGAGGTAGAGAATTTTCGAAGCCTATTCCCTCTAAGCATAGGAGATGTAGTTTCTCATCGAATTGCCAATCAGGTTTATGAAGGATTGGTTTCATTTTCCCAAAATGACCTAACTATTCAACCACGTTTAGCTGAAAAATGGGAAGTTAGCGAAGATGCAATGACTTATACTTTTGCCTTACGTAAAGGAGTCAAGTTTCAAGATGATGAGTGTTTTGAAGGAGGGAAAGGAAGAGAGGTAACAGCAGGAGATTTTAAATATTGCTTTGATAGATTATGTGAAGCGAACTCAATTAATCAAGGTTTTTTTGTTTTTAAAGATAGAGTCAAGGGTGCTGACGAATTTTATGAATCAACTGTTAATGGTAATCCTTTAGAAGGAGGTGTAAGCGGAGTTTCCGTTGTAGATGATAATACTTTAAGAATAGAATTAAAAAGACCGTTTGCTAGTTTTCTGTACATGTTAGGAACTGCATTTACTTATGTCTACCCTAAAGAAGCTTTTGATAAGTATGGATTAGAGATGAGGGTTAATTGTGTAGGGACTGGTGCATTTATGATTAAAGAATTGAGAGAAGATGAGACGATTATTTTAGCGAAAAACAATAATTATTGGGGAAAAGATAGCTACGGCAACCAATTACCATATTTGGATGCGCTTAAATTCGTCTTTATTAAAGATAAAAAAGCAGAACTTCTTGAATTTAAAAAAGGCAATTTAGATATGGTCTATCAATTGCCTTCAGAGATGATTGATGAGGTTATTATGGATTTGGACCAGCTTGATACCAACCTAACCAAAGATTTTAAGCAATACTCACTTCAAATTGTTCCTTCTTTAACATTACATTATTTTGGGTTTTTACATACCAATGAGGTGTTCGATAATCATCTTGTTCGCCAGGCATTTAACTATGCTATTGATAGAAGAAAAATTGTGGATTTTACCTTGCAAGGTGAAGGAGTTGCAGCTGTGTATGGCGTTGTTCCGCCTGCATTTGTTAATTACAGTGCTGAGAGTATAAAAGGATTTGAATATGATCCTGATAGAGCAAGGAAATTAATGGCTGATGCAGGTTACTCAAATGGTAAGGGATTTCCCGAAATGATCTTACAACTTAATAGTGGTGGAACAAGGAATATTCAAATAGCCGAAGTAATACAAAAAATGCTAACTGATAATTTAAATATTTCAGTTAAGTTAAATGTAATGCCAATGGCTCAACATTACGCAAATGTCGAATCCGGCAAATCACTTTTTTGGAGAGCAGGTTGGGTGGCCGATTATCCGGATCCTGAGTCATTCCTAAATCTATTTTATAGTGCTCACTTACCTGATGATGATACTGAAAAGACATATCTTAATAACGTGAGATATAGAAGTGATGTGTTTGATTCGTTACTGGTTCTTGCACTGAAAACCATTGATAGAGATCAGCGGTATGAACTTTATAAAAAAGCTGATCAGCAATTGATAGACGATGCAGTTATTATGCCTTTATTTTATGATGAGAACATTAGGTTGTTACAGCC
>JAESSM010000011.1 GCA_016764115.1 Bacteroidia bacterium
TCCGGTTCTAAAGAAAATGGTAATAGAAGGGAAAACATAACCATAATTCGGTTGGGTGATTCCAAATTTACCATTATTGATACCGAGGATGATGAGGACATTATAATAAACGAGAAAGGAGATACATTGGATACCAATGATCCTAAAGTTAAGAAGGAGTTTGAATTGGAGATCGAGGAAATGATGGAATCCTTTGGGAAAGAATTATCAGAAACATTAGAGCAATTAGGTAACGACCTTGACTTTTCTGATTTTGATTTCAATTTTTCTATTGATTCAGATGATGATGAAAGTGAGAAAAATGAATATCGTTATGAGTATAACTATAAAAGTGAAAATGAAGACGGAGAAGGTACAGAAGAGATCATAATAAAAAGTAGCAGCAGTTCATCCAAAAGCAATGCCTCTAAAAATGATACAATTAATATTCAAATTGGTAAAAAAAGAATACTGTTAATTGATGAGAAGGACGATGCGGATGATTCATCGAGAGACGAAGACAGCGATAAAAAAAAAGATGAATCAAAAGTTTGCAAAGGAGTTTCTTTTGAATCGCATTATTTTTTGTTGAATATTGGCGTTAACAGCTATTTAAATAATAATAGTTTAAAGCTTCCACAATCATATGATTTTCTGGACCTTGATTTAGCAAGGTCAACTGCCATAAATTTGATGTTTATTGAAACTCATTTCAATTTGGTTAAAAAATTTGTTCAACTTCAAATGGGCATTGGGTTGGATTACAATAACTATCGATTTATTGATAATTTTTCCCTTGTTCCTGATACTACTATAGTTTTGGCGAGTTATAACGAATCTAATACCTATAAAAAAAATAAGTTAACGACAAAGTATGTCAATGTTCCGGTATTAATTCAATTTCAATCCAAGGGTGGAAAGAAGAAGAAAAAACTTCGTTTTGCCACAGGTATAGATATAGGATATTATCTGAAAGCATATACTAAACAAGTTTATGAAATTGATGGGAGAAAGTACAAAGATAAGACCTATGACGATTACAATTTAGAAAAGCTGCGGTATGGAGTTTTAACAAGAATTGGTTTTGGAAATATGAACTTTTTTGCAAAATATTCCCTAACTCCTTTGTTTGTGGAGGGTGTAAACCCGGAATTAAACCCTGTTACAATTGGAGTTGCAATAATGGGGATATAGGGTAACAATATCTTATAATTTAGTAAAGGAGCATAACTACTTATGCTCCTTTTTCTATTACTTGGAATTAAATTTTGACAATTTTCTGTACCTTTGACTTAAGAGGAAGATAAAATATGAAGGGAATAATTTTAGCAGGTGGTTCTGGAACCAGATTATATCCATTAACTATTGCAGTTAGTAAGCAGTTAATGCCGGTGTACGATAAACCCATGATCTATTATCCCTTATCGGTATTGATGATGGCAGGGATCAGGGATATTTTGATCATTTCTACACCTTCAGATTTTCCAAATTTTCAAAAATTATTAGGCGATGGTAAAAAATATGGTTGTTCTTTTCAATATGCTGAACAGCCCGAACCCAAAGGGCTTGCTCAGGCTTTTGTTATCGGTGAAGAATTTATAGGCAATGATAAAGTAGCATTGATCTTGGGAGATAACATTTTTTATGGAGCAGGGTTTCATAAAATGTTGATGCAGAACAATGATCCTGATGGAGGAGTAATTTTTGCGTATCATGTTGCTAATCCTGAGGATTATGGTGTTGTCGAATTTGATGAAAATAACAAAGTAGTTTCAATTGAGGAAAAGCCAAAAGAGCCAAAATCCAGTTATGCAATTCCGGGATTATACTTTTATGATAACGAAGTTTTAGAAATAGCAAAGAATTTAGAGCCAAGTGAAAGGGGCGAGTACGAGATAACTGATATCAATAAAAAGTACCTTGAAATGGATAAATTGAAGGTCGGAATAATCAGTAGAGGTACTGCCTGGCTGGATACCGGAGCCTTTGATTCTTTAATACAAGCGTCTCAATATGTGCAGGCGATTGAAAAGCGTCAGAATTTAAAAATTGGATGTATCGAAGAAATTTCGTACATTAAGGGTTATATTTCAAAAGATCAGCTTTTGGAAATCGCCCAACCTTTGGTAAATAGCGGCTACGGAAACTATTTATTAAGCCTGGTTGAAGAAAAAGGTAAAGTTATTTATTAATCCAAAATTAGAAAAATGAGTAGAATTTTAGTTACTGGAGGTGCGGGTTTTATAGGAAGTTCTTTAGTAGAAAAATTAGCACAAAATCCTGAAAACCATGTTGTTATTATTGATAATTTGAGTACTGGGCATAGGAGGAAAATTCCCACCTCAAAACACAATAACATTAAATTTATTAAATGCGATGTTAACGTTTATAAGGATATTTGTGCTGTAGTTATTTCACATTCATTTGAGTATATTTTTCATTTTGCAGCTGTGGTTGGCGTGCACAGAACATTGCAACGACCAATAAATGTATTAAAAGATATTTCTGGCATCAGAAATGTATTATTCCTTGCAAAAAATACAGGTGTAAAAAGAGTTTTCTTTTCATCATCCTCTGAAGTTTATGGAGAGCCGTTTGAAATTCCTCAAAACGAGGATACAACTCCGCTTAACTCTAAGTTGCCTTATGCAATTGTTAAAAATGTAGGAGAAGCATTCTTGAGATCGTTTCAGCAAGAATACGATTTGGATTATACTATTTTCAGATTCTTTAATACTTATGGACCTAAGCAAAGTTCGGATTTTGTAATGTCTAAGTTTATACTTGCTGCACTGAAAAACAAGGAGATTGCAATATATGGAGAAGGGGCTCAATCTCGAACATTTTGCTATATAGATGANAGTGTAGATGCGTGTCTGAATGCATTTTATAATGATCTATACNTAAATGATGTAGTGAATATCGGCATGGATAACGATATGAGCATTCTNGAACTNGCTCATAAGGTGATAGAAATATGTGGTTCAACTTCAAATATTGTGCATGTTGATCCTTTNCCAGAAGGAGATATGACCAGAAGAAAACCAGATATAACTAAGATGANAGCCCTGATAGAAAGGGACCTAATGCCATTAGAAGANGGAGTNGAAAAAGTTGTTCATTACTTTTGCGATACNTATCACATAGANAAGCCNAAAGTTTTNGTNGAGTCANGTAAATAGGTTNTGNNTTTCCAATAAGATTCGGTTTATTTCATGATCTATNTAAAGCTANTTACNGAAAGTGTATTATTTGCNATCAATTCACTTANAGTAAATCGGCTTAGAACNNNTCTTTCNCTNCTCGGAATATCNATAGGNATTTTTACAATTATTTCTGTTTTTACTGCNGTTGATTCNCTTGAACATAAGATCAANTCAAGTGTTGANAGCTTAGGTNANAATGTTATTTANATTCAAAAATGGCCATGGACCTTCGGNCCNAACTATGCCTGGTGGGATTACTTGAAACGNCCTCANCCGGGATTTCGTGAAATGCAAAANTTNGANGAGAGAGTTACATACGTTGATGCGATGGCATTTCAAACTAATGTTGGAGGAGTGTTGGTTAAATATCGAAATAACAATATTACCGATGTAGGAGTAGTAGGAGTTTCTCATGGGTATGACAGGGTGCGACCGACTGTTATTGAGAAAGGGAGGTATTTTACAGAAACGGAATCCAATTTAGGAAAGAATGTTGCTATAATTGGTTACACTGTTGCCGGTGTTTTGTTTGGAGATAAAAACCCTGTCGGGGAAAAAATTCATGTGAAAAATAGAAAATTCACGGTTATCGGGGTAATTGAGAAAGAAGGTGCAAGTATGATCAATAACAGTTATGACGAAGGTATTATTATACCGTTAAATTATGCCCGCACGGTTATTAATGTTCGATCAGATAGCCATCATTCATTTATTATTGCCAAAGCTAAGGCAGGTATACCGTTAGTAGAGCTTGAAAATGATTTGAGAGGTGCAATGAGATCGTTGAGAAGGCAAAGGCCACTAGAAAAAGACAGTTTTGCTTTGAACAAAGCCAGCATGTTAATGTCTTTATTAACTCCAATGTTTATTTTAATAAACGTCATCGGATGGATCATAGGAGGGTTTTCAGTTTTAGTTGGGGGATTCGGAATTGCAAATATCATGTTTGTCTCTGTGAAAGAGCAAACCAACATCATAGGAATACAAAAATCATTGGGGGCAAAGAACTATTTCATTCTCATACAGTTTTTGTTTGAGTCAATTGCATTGTGCATGATGGGTGGAATTATCGGTTTGTTATTGGTATTTGGCGGCACGTTAATTACAACTCATTTGCTGGATTTTAATTTGATCCTAACAGCTAATAATATTTTACTGGCATTCTCTATTTCTATCGCAATAGGATTGATCTCCGGATTTTGGCCGGCATATAATGCAGCTATGATGGATCCCGTTGAAGCCATAAGGCATAATTTCTGATTGATGGTTTAATTCTCGGAATTCCCTACTTTTACTCCCTTATGAGTTTCAAATCTTTTCTAAGCAAGCCTTTTGCCAATTATATCGCAGCTCAAGTTCGGACTGCGTCATTGAATGCCATAGAGCATCAGCAAAAAGTTTTTGAATCATTGATCCAAGTTGGAAAAATTACAGAATTTGGGAAAGACCACAATTTTGATTCTATCAAAACGTATGAAAATTTTAAAGCAAATATTCCTATTCGTGATTATGAAGCACTGAAGTCATATATAGATAAAGTCAGGGAAGGAGAACGAGACGTGTTATGGAAGGGAGTTCCATTATATCTTTCCAAGACTTCTGGAACTACCTCGGGATCAAAATATATTCCGATCAGTAAGGAATCAATGCCCAATCATATTAATTCTGCCAGAAACGCATTGTTAATGTATATTGTAAATTCAGGTAATGCTTCATTTGTTTCAGGAAAAATGATNTTCCTTTCGGGAAGNCCNGAAATGGAAAAAATTAACAACATNTTGGTTGGAAGATTATCTGGAATTGTAAACCANCATGTTCCNGGCTATTTAAGGTCAAATCAATTACCTACTTATAAAACTAATTGCATTGATGATTGGGAAAGTAAGTTAGATGCGATCATTGATGAAACCATTGATCAGAAAATGGCGCTTATAAGCGGTATTCCTCCATGGGTGCAAATGTATTTCGAGAAATTAACAGAACGTTCTGGTAAAAAGATCAAAGAGTTGTTTCCTGATTTTTCATTGTTCGTTCACGGAGGAGTGAACTTTGAACCGTACAAATCTAAATTTGAAGAAAGCATTGGGGGAAAGGTTGATTATCTGGAAACCTACCCAGCATCAGAAGGGTTTATTGCTTATCAGGATACATTGGATGAGGAAGGACTATTATTAACTATCAATTCAGGAATTTTCTACGAGTTTATTCCGGTTTCGGAGTTTTTCAATGAGGATCCGACAAGAATTTCTTTGAAAGATATTGAGCTTGGTGTTAATTATGCGATCATATTAAATACCAATGCAGGTTTATGGGGCTATAATATTGGCGATACCGTTAAGTTTGTTAATAAAGATCCATATAGATTAGTAGTTACGGGTAGGATCAAACAGTTCATTTCTGCACAAGGTGAGCATGTGATTGTAGAAGAAGTAGAAAATGCATTGCTTAGCGCAGCAAATGATTGTAAAACAGATGTAGTTGAGTTTACGGTAGCACCTCAGTTAGAGAGTGAGGATGGAATTGCATATCACGAGTGGTTTGTAGAATTTGGAAAGACTCCTGAATCTCTTCAGGATTTTTCGGATAAAGTGGATTTGGCACTTCAACAAAAAAATTCGTATTATAAAGATTTACGTGATGGAAATATGCTTCGTAATTTGATAATAAGAGTCATGCAAAAGGATGCGTTTAGGAATTACATGAAATCCAAAGGGAAGCTTGGAGGACAAAACAAAGTACCAAGATTATCTAACGATAGAAAACTGGTAGAGGAATTGGTAAGTTATATAAAGGAAGAGTAATTTGATAATTTGAGAATGTGGTAATTTGATAATGTTTACGATGTTTTATGACGTACTTATAATATTTCAATCTTACATTTTTTTAATCTTATAATCTTTTAATCAATTACAAATTAAATATGTCTGCAAAAAAAATAGGATTATTAGGTTCAACAGGTTCCATCGGGGTTCAGTCTATTGAAATAGTAAATGAACATTCAGAACTATTTGACATTAATCTGTTAACTGCAAATAACAACGCAGAATTACTGATCCAACAAGCATTGGAAGTTCAACCTGAATGTGTGGTAATTACCAATGAAGATAAATTCACTTTAGTGCAAGATGTGTTAAAGGAGAAGAACATAAATGTAATGGCTGGTGAGAAAGCTCTTGAAGAGGCTATCTCATCTTTGGACCTGGATGTTTTGGTTACTGCCATTGTAGGATATGCAGGCCTAAAGCCAACACTAAAAGCTATTGAAGGAGGAATTGATATTGCTTTAGCGAATAAGGAGACATTAGTGGTTGCAGGAGATTTAGTAACCAGCAATGCAAAAGCAAAGGGAGTAAATATTTTTCCTATTGATTCAGAGCATTCAGCGATTTTTCAATGTTTGGTTGGTGAGAAAATTGAAGATGTCGAGAAAATTTATCTTACTGCTTCCGGAGGGCCATTTAGAGGAAAGAGCCGTGAAGAATTAGCACAAATAACAAAAGAGCAGGCGTTAAAACATCCTAATTGGGACATGGGAGCGAAGATTACCATTGATTCAGCAACTTTAATGAACAAAGGGTTAGAAGCGATAGAAGCAAAATGGTTGTTTGATCTTTCATTTAATCAAATTGATGTCGTTGTGCATCCACAGTCAATTATTCATTCTATTGTACAGTTTAAGGATAGTTCAATGAAGGCTCAAATGGGATTGCCGGATATGCGTTTACCTATTCTGTATGCTTTGGGTTACCCTGATAGAATTTCTTCTGATCTTCCGAGATTGGATTTTGCCAATCATCATAATTTAACCTTTGAGCAAGTTGATAAAAACACTTTTAGAAATTTAGATCTTGCATTCGAAGCGTTAAAAAAGTGTGGTAATTTGCCTTGTATTGTTAATGCTGCAAATGAAATTGCGGTAGATGCTTTTTTAAAAGACAAGGTTGGATTTTTAGAAATGTCTGATGTAATTGAAGGTTGTATGTCGAAGGTTTCCTATATCGAAAAACCAGTTTACGATGACTATGTGGAAACCGACAGTCTGACTAGAAAAATGGCACAAGAATTGTTGTGATGTGACTAAATAATTGACCTTTTTTACGAACATATTTGCTAACTTGCAGGAAATTAAAGACAGGTAAGGATTATGGAAGGATTAGTGATGACTGCCCAGTTACTTTTAGGCCTAGCAGTGCTCGTAACATTGCATGAGTTTGGCCATTACGTAACAGCACGTATGTTCGATATGCGGGTGGATCGGTTTTACATATTTTTTGATGCATGGGGCAAAAAACTCTTCAGTTTTAAGAAAGGTGATACTGAATTTGGCATTGGCTGGCTGCCAATAGGAGGATACGTTAAAATAGCCGGAATGATAGACGAGTCATTGGATACTGAAGCCTTAAAAGCAGAACCACAACCTTGGGAATTTCGTTCAAAACCAGCTTGGCAAAGGCTTATAGTTATGTTAGGGGGAGTTACAGTGAATGTTATCTTGGGGATTCTTATCTTTTCTATGATGACTTGGGGTTATGGAGAAAGTTATTTACCCATCGATCAGGTGAACAAGCATGGAATCGTTGCATTGGATTTAGGTAAGGAAATTGGGTTTCAAACCGGAGATAAACTCATTTCAATTAATAATAGAAGACTTGAAAAATTTAAAGAGATTTTGGGGGCTGAGGTTATTTTGGGTGATAATGTAGTCTTCAATGTAAACAGGGGAGGGAACATGATTGACATTCCTATTCCCGTTGATTTTGCAGAAAAATTTACAGATGCAAAAGGAAATACCTTCATCGAAAAAAGGCACACTTATTTTATACAAGAAGTTTTTCCAAATTCTAATGCAGAGAAAGGTGGGATACTTCCCAATGACGAAATTTTAACCATTAATGGTCAAGGTGCTAAGTTTTTTGATCAGTTGACTACAATCTTTCAAGAAAATAAAGGCAAGGAGGTGAATATTCTTGTATCTCGAAATAACCGTGAAGTTCCACTGAATGTTCAGGTTGGTGAAGATGGTAAGGTCGGGTTTGCTTCTAATACAACGGATTTTGAGTATGCTCACTTAGAATATAGTTTATCGGAATCTTTTGTACTAGGAAATAGAAGAGCATGGAGTATTTTATACGAGAATATAAAAGGATTAGGTAAGATCTTTAGAGGTGAGATATCCGCCTCAAAATCGCTACATGGCCCAATAGGTATAGCAACCATTTATGGAGGAGTATGGGATTGGAAAAAATTCTGGATAATTACCGGGTTACTCTCTATGGTGTTAGCATTTGTGAATATTTTACCAATTCCAGCTTTAGATGGCGGACATGCTATGTTTTTGATAATGGAAATGGTATCAGGAAAAGCATTGAGTGATAAATTTCTAGAAAGAACTCAAATTGCTGGTATTATCATCTTATTATCATTAATGACTTTCATAATCGGTAATGATATCTGGAAACATATTCTAAATTAATAATATTACGAACAATTCCATTTCATGAGAAGCGCACTTCTCTTTTTCTTTTTCAATATTCTGTTTACACAATTTGCATTTTCTCAAGATGATGTATTAGGTACTGATATTGAGCAGGAAGAAGTGAAGTACAACTACAATAAAATAATGCTAATCCCTTATAATCCTGCAAAAGCATTTTTAGTTCAGGATGGAACAGACAGGCAAATTGCTCAACATAGTGAAAAAGATCTGCAGGAAATAAGGAGGAGATTTCAATTTGGTTTGAATCAGGAAGTTTACTGGAAGTTAATGTCAAGGTATGACTCGCAGAATTTATTACTGGATAATTCGGAAGACGGGAAGAAAGATCTTGAATCTTTTATGAGGATTGTTAATTATCAATATGAAACTCCGTACTCAGTAAATGAGGAGGAGCAAGAAGAAAAAAAGAAGAGTTTTTGGGAAAATGTAAAAAGTAAATTAAAAAAGCCGGAGGTTGATGAAACTGAAGACCCATATACAACTTCCAAATATAAAAAACCTAAAAAGAATGAGAAGTATATGAACGTTCGGGTGAAGAACAATGAGATATTTGAATACATGAGCGATAAATATGGAACTGATTTATTTTTCTTCATAAATATGTTTGAGTTGAAAACTGATTATGAAACTTGTTTGGATCTTTCTACCAAACAATATGCAAGGGAGGTAACTGTTCATTTTTCAATTTTTGACAAAACTGGAACACAGATATATGGAGATAAGATTGCTGTTACTTATAATTCAAGTAGCAACGATATTACCAAAATAATACAGGCGAATTTTCCTAAAGTAGCTGACTATATAGCCTGGAATTTACCAGAACGGAAAAAATTATAAATTTGCCGATTGAAATGCCAAAGTGGCGGAACTGGTAGACGCGCACGACTCAAAATCGTGTTCCTTCGGGAGTGAGGGTTCGAT
>JAESSM010000012.1 GCA_016764115.1 Bacteroidia bacterium
ACCAGACGCTATGATAGGAGTATATGCATGATCCGAACAATTGGATATGAATTGGTGAGTTATTTCGGCCTCAATTTCATATTCATACACTTCGGGCCGCACCATTTCGAGCACGCGAATAAACGCATCTTTGGTAATTCCACAGGCTTTTTTAGTCAATTCAATTTCTATATCCGATTTAATGGCACGCAGATCTCCCATAATTGGACCGATTCTCTCAAAGCTGTGCGCAGGATATTTGGTTTTTAAGTCATTAGCGGATCTTAGGTCTCTATAAGGTACAATTGATGCAAACCGATCATTTTCATTCAAATTCAAATAACAATGATCCGCATGATTCATTATTTCATTGAAGATCATTTCAAAATCTTCAAGCCATAGAACTTTTCTGATTCCTGAAATATGTTGAGCTTCCTCTTGAGAGTATTTATGCCCTTCCCATACTGCAATTTGTTCACTTGTTTTTCTTAGGAAAAGCAATTCTCTGTAATCTTCTTTTGCAGCATCGGGATAAAGAACTAAAATAGATTGTTCCTGATCAATTCCTGATAAGTAGAAAAGATCAGCATTTTGCTTGAAAGGGAAATTTGTATCTCCACTATATGGCATTTCATCATTTGAATTTAAAATTGCCACAGAATTTGGCTTTAATTGCTTCACAAATCTCTTCCTGTTCTCTATAAATAACTTTGAATCAATTGCTTCGTATCTTACCATACCTAATAATGTTTAAAAATTGCAATTAGCTAAGATAAATAATTTAGGCCAAGAACAAAAGTATGCAGCGGTTCTTTAATTTACTTTTTCTTATTGTAATACCTTCAATTGGTGCTTGTCAGGAATGCCTGAAAGAGGAAGCGGATGCTATTTATAAACAGGCATTAACAGCAAATCATAATGCTAAGTACGATAGTTCAATTTATTATTTTAAGAAGTCTTCTGAACAATATTATTCTATTGAGGATTGGGAGAACTATATTAATGCAGAAATAGGTATTGGTTGGGTTTTGGCCACAAAAGGGCAATACGAAAATTCATTAGAGCATCTGCACATTACATTGGATAAATCAATTAGAAGGTTAACAGAAAAGCATGTTAGCACAGCTTCTTGTTATAATAACATTGGAATAGCATATGACTATAAAGGGAATTATGCAAATGCAGTTGAATTTTACAAAAAATCACTTTCTATCAAGAAAGATATTTTAGGTTCACAAAATAAACTTGTTGCAAGAGATATAAATAATATCGGGGTTACTTATGCTATGGTTGGCAATTATAAGCAAGCATTGTTGTATTTCAATCAAAGTCTTCATATCAGATTATCTGTAAATGATAAATCTTTGAAGGATATTGCGGATAGTTATAATAATATTGGTGAACTGTTTAATATTTCAGGCCAACTTGATAGTTCCGCAATGTATCTTAATAAATCAATAAAAATATTGGAAGAAGAGTTAGGTAAATATCATCCAGAAATTTCAAAAGGATATGCTAACATTGCTGATCTGTTCGTCAAAACAGCAAAGTATGATTCTGCGATGATTTACTATAATGAAGCTGAGGAAAGATTAATACATACATTTGGGATGAAGCATCCTTACTTATCATCTGTATATAGAAAAATATCACGTGCCTATAAAACCGAGGAGTTATTTGACATGTCCTCGAATTACGCGCATAGAGCAGCAGTTACATTGATACGAGATGTTGAAAACATTGATATTTATGCTTTTTTAGAACTAAAAGGGATAATTTCTAATATTGACTTTTTGCATTCACTTATTAATAAAGGGAACATTTTATTCAGTAAATGGTGTTATGTAAATAAATAATCTATGCAGACGCGTAATTACTTTTGCATTGCATTAATAACCTTATCTTTTACTGAAGTACACCTGGTGTATTCTCAAAATTTATCATTAGTTGAAAAGTATATTTCAATAGCTGATTCTCTTTCAAAAAGGGCTCAATATAAATTCAGCAATGCATTAATTGATAGTTCAAATAGTTATTATAATAAGGCAATAAGCATTTTTGAATTAAATGAGAACTGGAAAGGTTATGTTGATGTAGTAAATAAAAAGGCATGGAATTTTGTTATGAAAGATGATAACCGTGAGGTGATTTCATTATTAAAAAAAGCATTTCTAGTTTCCAATAATCAATTAGATCCAATAAATTTAGTAATAGCCTCATCTCATAATTTGGCAGGGTATGCTTATAGAGATATTGGAGATTTTCAATTATCAATTCATCATTTTGAAAAATGTATTAACATAAGATTAAAATTAGTTGGTGAAAAGAGTCCCCAGGTCGCTGGAGCATTTAATGACATAGGAACTGTTTATGAAAAGATCGGCAAAAATGATAAAGCGTTAATTTATTATGATAAATGCTTAATCATTGCCAAACAACTGGTAAAAGATGATGATCCGCGTTTAGGAAGTTTATACAATAACATGGGAATGGTGTATCTTAATGAGGGTGACTTTACTAGATCACTTAAGTTGTATGAGAAAAGCTTGAGTATTATATTAAAAACTTATGGTAAGGATAATCTGAAAGTGGCTACATCATACAATAATATTGGAATAGTCTATCGTAACACAAAGGAATATGAGAAAGCGTTGGAGTTTTATCAAAAGTCGTTGGACATTCGGGTAAAAATACTTGATGCTAAACATCAGGATCTATCACAGTCGTATAATAACATTGGCAATATTTATCGTATCCGACAAGAAGGCAATAAGGCTATAGATTTTCAGCAAAAAGCTTTAAAAGTCAGATTAGCTGGTTTACCAGATGATCACCCATTAATTGGTGTTAGTTATCTAAATCTTGCTGAAATATTTTCCCAGGTTGAATTAGATAGTGCAGTTTATTATTACAACATGTCTCTAGGCATATTCCTGAATAAATACTCATATGGCCATCAATATATAGGAAAGACGTATATGGGATTAGGAAATGTTTCTTTAAAAAAGCAAAAATTAAGGAAGGCGTTAAACTATTTCCAAAAAGCGGTTGATTCTATGATCGTGGAATATTCCTATAAAGAGATCTATAAAAACCCACTAATTGACAGAGTAATATCCAAACCTGTTTTGCTAAATGCGCTTGTTGGAAAAGCAGAAGTGCTTTTTGAGATTGGATCGTGAAATGAGTTATATTTTCGACAAATACTTATCAACGTAATCTGCAATTCCTTCTTTCAAATTCAGAAAGGGTTTTCTATAACCAATCGAACAAAGTTTGTTCATTTTGGCTTCTGTGAAGTATTGATAGTTGTCTCTGATGTCTTCAGGGGTATCAATGAATTCAATTTTGGGTTCTAGGTTCAGAGCTTTAAATAACCCATCAGCAAGATCTAAAAAAGTTTGGGCATTTCCTGTTCCCAAATTATAAATCCCTGAGTCTTTTCGGTGATGCATTAAGAAATAGCAGACATCAACAACATCTTGCACATAAATAAAATCACGTTGTTGTTCCCCATCTTTGTATTCAGTATTGTGGGATCGGAACAACTTCGTTGTCTCCGTTTCCTTAATTTGATTGTAACTATGCCAAACTACAGAAGCCATTCTTCCTTTATGATATTCATTTGGCCCGTAAACATTAAAGAATTTTAACCCACACCAGAAGTAAGGCTTTTTATCTTGTTGCAACGCCCAACTATCAAATTCATTTTTTGATTCTCCATAGGCATTCATTGGAGAAAGTTTTTCAACTATTTCATGCTCATCATCATAGCCCAATTCGCCATTTCCATAAGTTGCTGCAGAGGATGCATAAATTAAAGGCAATCCATATTCAACGCACTTGTTCCAAACAGTCTTACTGTAATTTAAATTCAGGTCATCAAATATTTGCTTGTTAGTTTCTGTGGTGTCTGTGCGTGCACCAATGTGAAAAATGAACTGTATCAATAATTGGTTTTGATCTATCCAATCCTTCAACTCATTTCGATCAATTTTGTAAGAGTAAGTTAAAGCTTCATAATTCCGTTTCTTTTCTTCATTCGAGAAATCATCAACTAAAACAATGTCGTAAAACCGTTCATCGTTTAATTTTTTTACCAAACAACTGCCAATAAAACCCGCTGCTCCGGTAACAACGATCATACTTCCACAATTATTCTTTCAGGTTGGTCCTTGATCATACCCAATTCCTTGGTTACGTTAATTAACTTATTTACTGCTTTCTTCCCATCTATTCCCAGATCTAATGAAAATTCATTGACATAAAGATCAATGTGTTTTTGAATCACATCATCTTGCATTTCCTGCGCATGTTGTTTTACAAATTCTTTACTGCTTTCAGGATTGTCCAATGCAAATTGGATACTTTCTTTTAAGAGATTATCAAACTGAATCTTTGTTTCTTCGGGAATATCACGCTTAACAACTATTGCTCCTAAAGGAATTGGGAAACCGGTTGAACCTTGCCAGTACTCTCCTAAATCCATGATCTTTATTAGTCCTTTGCTCTCAAAAGTGAAACGGTTTTCATGGATGATAACTCCTGCATCTACATCTTCGTTTACTATCGCTGTTTCGATGTCAGAAAATAAATAATCAACTTTATTGTGCGCTTTGGGAAACGCATATGATAATAAGAAGTTAGCAGTAGTGTTTTTGCCGGGTATCGCAATCCTTATTTGGTTGATGAAATCATTATCGAATTTATTTTTAGAAACTAACAGAGGGCCGCAATTAAAGCCTAATGCACTACCCGAATTTAATAGGATGTAATTATCTAATATCTGTGCATAAGTAAAATAGCTAAGTTTCGTTATGTCGAGTTCATTTTTAAATGCCTTTTTGTTGAGCTCTTCTACGTCAAGTAGGTGAAAATCAATATCCAATCCCTTTGTATCGATCTTTTTATTGATGATGGCATCGAACATAAAAGTATCATTCGGACAAGGCGAAATTCCAACGGTTAGTTTGTTACTCATTTTTTTGATAGTTTAAGTATTATAAGATTCAACTTTTTAGCTCATTAAGTAATTGCACCGCAAAGTTATGTAGATTTTTAATTGAATCTTCAATTTTCCAATTTTCTTTACTTCTTTTTTCAACATAATTAGAAATAGCTCTAATTTGATAGCAAGGTAAATTTTCTTGCTGACAAACATACAGAAATGCAGCTCCTTCCATGCTTTCAACATCTGGATCACAATGTTTCTTAACCTCTAAAATGCTATTTTCATTTCCATGTACCTTGTTAACAGTAATTCCTGAAACTTTTCTTAATTGATTAATAGAAATTAATTCAGTTGAATTATTATTGGTGATTTCTTCATCAAACTTCGGATCATTCAACCCCAGATCTTTTAGTTTTATAAAATCCCCACCGTCCTCTGCACCCAATTCTGAAAATGTATCTGTGGTTATATTTACCACATTTCCTAACTCAATAGTTCTATCAAAACTTCCTGCCAATCCCAGATTAATTGCTAGATCAAATTTGTTTTCGATTAAGGTTTTGGTTAAGCTGTATGTAGTAGAGGTCATACCTACTCCCGTGATCAGGGTTGTTATTTCTAAATTTTCAAATTGATTATTGTCGAAAAGAGATTCAATTTCGTACAGGGTTGCGGAGACTATGAGAATCTTCATTAAGATATAATACTAAAGCCCAATGATTATTGCGATGATCCCTACAATCCAACAATAGATGGCAAAATAAATTAGCTTACCTTTTTTCACAATGTTGATCATCCATTTACATGCGATAATACCAAATATAAAGGATGTTACAAACCCAATAGATAGGGGCAAAGTACCTACTGCGCTTGTAGTTTCCTCTGTCAATAAGTCTTTTACTTCCAGGATGGTCATTCCTAATATGGGAGCAATTACCATCAAAAAAGAAAATTTTGCAGCTTTTTCTTTGTCTGAACCCAATAATAAGGCTGTAGCGATTGTTGATCCAGATCTAGAAATACCAGGGAGAACAGCAACTGCTTGTGCAACTCCGATTATGAATGCCTTTCCATAGGTGATTTCACTTTCAATAGTCTTAATCTTTGTAGTAAGTGCTAGTATTATTCCAGTTAATATTAGCATACATCCTACGAAGAAAACTGATCCTTGAAAAAGTAAGTCAATATGATCTTTGAACAAAACACCCACTAGGGCGACAGGTATCATTGACAATATGATCTTTGCAGTAAATTCCGTTGATTCATTCCATTGAAATTTTAGTAGATCACCAATGATCGTTGTTATGTCTTTCCAATAAACTACTATAATACTAAAGGTGGTTGCTGCGTGAACAATGATCGTGAAAGCCGCATCGTCTGCATTCGTAACATCCATAAATGCTTTGCCGAGCTCAATATGTCCGCTGCTACTGACCGGAAGAAACTCCGTAAGGGCTTGAACTAAACCTAAAATAAAGGCCTCAAAGGGTGACATTGATAGGGTTTAAAGGACTAGTTTACTCCGTAGGCTTTTTCATAATTGCGAAAAACTCTATCGTAAATCCTAATAAAACTAAAAGGGGAGCTACGGTAATTCTGGTTGTTGAAAATATTTCCTCATTAAAAACAGCAGGGTCTTCAGAACCTCCACCCGTCATCAAAACAAAACCGATGAAAATAAATGCCAGCCCCGTAAAGAAGAGGATATAATTTTCTTTTCTAAATATAGTTATCGGCCTTTTAGTTTTTACTTCAGTTGTAGTTTTCATAATACGAATATACTAATAACGATTACACAATATANNGAATTATNAATATAGATCGTCTAATTTCATTCTTAAATATTTTATAACTGCAATTTGTGTGCTCCACCATGATATAAGAANACCCATGGCCAGAATAAACACAAANAGTAATCCAAAATGTTGTAAGTCCTGTATCAATTTCAGGTCAGGTATTTCTTGTTGTGCTAAGTATAATGTTNCGATAAGAAAAATAATTGCCAATACTGCACCGTAAAACCCGCGTAATACACTTTGATAAATAAATGGTTTTTGAATAAATCCTTGAGTTGCACCAACCAACTGCATACTTTTAATAATAAATCGCTTCGAGTATAATGCCAACCTGATAGCATTGTTGATCAATGCAGCCGCGATAAAGAAAAGTAATCCGCAAAAGCACAATATCATGAAACTAATAGTCTTTATATTATCATTGATCTTATCCAATAAGGACTGCTCATAATAAAGCTCTTTTACTTCTTTGTGTTCCATGATATTATTATGGATCCAAGCTATACTGTCAGAATTAGCATAATTAGCTTGTAAATGAATGTCAATGGAAGGCAATAATGGATTAAAACCTAAAAAACCTATAAAATCTTCACCAAGATCTTTCTCTAAAACTTCAGCTGCAGCTTCTTTAGAAACAAACTCTGTAGACTTTACATATTTTGATGCATCTAACATCTTCTGTAATCGAATAATACCAACCTCTTTAGCGCTTTCTTTCACAATAACAGTCAATACAATGTTTTCCTTAACATATTCAGAAAGTTTATTTGCATGTAAAATTACTAATCCCAATAATCCCAACATAAATAGTACCAATGAAATACTAATTACAGATGAAACATAAGATGGTTTACGCTTTTTTGCGAATTTCCCTTCCTGATAACTCATTTAATTACAAAACGTTAAGCGGTGGGCAAAATTATAAAATTAATTGTTAATAATGGTTAAAACCTATTCAATGATTCATCAAGTAACTTGGTTAGTAATTCGAAAAAAAGTATCTTAACTTTGAATTTCATACACTACCAATGGCTGGCCCGGATATACTTTCTATACTTAATAAGGATGATGACTTAACCTTCAAGAACTCACAAAGGTATAAGGAGCTAATTGAGAATTCTGCTCTTTGGGTTTTTGAGTTGGATGTAGATGGCAAATTCATTGCTGTAAATAACGCGGGTATAGAAGAGATGGAAGCTAAAAACCAATCAGATCTTATAGGAGTTGATTTTGCAAGCATTCCAGAAGCCGAATCATCAGAAAAAATAACGAAGCTCATCAATCAGGCTTGGAAAGGTAAGATCATTGATCTGGAATTTAAAACCAAGACCTTCAAAAGTAATGACAAGCACTTCAAGGCAAAACTCATTCCGTTAAAGGATCAGGATAATAAAGTATTCAGAATTCTGGGAATTGCTGAGGATGTTTCCAGGATGAATGATCTACTGGAAAAACTAGGTGAGCGTGAAGAACATTTCAGAGACATCGTAGAGTTATCACCAATTGCTATTGGAATACACAGTGATGGATTAATGGTATATGTTAATCAGGCTGCATTGAATTTGTTTAACGCAAAAAGTGTTTACGAAGTTATCGGTAAACCTGCTATTGATCTTGTCCATCCTGATTATAAAAAGATTGTTCAAAAGAGACTTAATAAAATCACTAAAAAAGGGGAAACGCTGCCTTTAATTGAAGAAAAGTTTATTACCCTTGATGGACAAATTGTGGATGTTGAAGTGACCGGAAAGTATATAAAGTATAACGGTAAGGACGCTACTTTAAGTTTGATTCGTGATATAACTGAACAGAAAAAGGCGGAAAAAGCACTAATTGATAGTGAGAAAAAATACTCGGATTTGGTAAAGGAAAACCCGGATGCCATTGTTTCATTGGATAGCAATGGATGTTTTTTATCATTTAATCCTGCCGCAGAAATACTCACTGGATCCACTTCTAAAAATGTGATGGGAAAAAGTTTTGAGGATGCAAAATTGTTAAAACCGAAATCACTGGAAAGAGCGTTGCGGGAGTTTACACTAATTAGCTCTGGAAAAGACCGTAAACCTTTTGAACTGGAAATAAATAATGTCAGAAAGCCATGGATAATTGCTGAAGCAAACCCCAAACTCATAAAGCAAAAAAATGGTGAGAACATAGTTCAGTTTACTTTAAGAGAGATTACTGAAAGAAAGTTAATGGAAGAGGAACTTAAGAAGTCCAATGAAGAATTGGCTGCTTTTATGTATAGAGCTTCTCATGATCTACGTGCACCGCTACGGTCTCTTCTTGGGTTGATAGATCTGATCAAAATGGAGAAAGATGCCACTGTTGCGGATCAATATATACAGCATATGCTAACGAGTGTAAGCAAGTTAGATAATTCCATTGAAGATCTTTTAGCAGTCACCAATGCCAACAAAGTTAATCCTGATATTGTAAAAATTAATTTTAAAGAAATTGTAAAGAACTCACTCAAAATTCTCAGGAATTTAGAGAATCATAAGATGATTAGTTTTAATATGAATATTAATTCTAAAATTTCTTTTTATTCAGATGTTTCCTTTTTGGAAACAATATTTGATAATGTAATATCTAATGCAATTAAGTACCATAAAGTAGAGCTTAATAGTAACCAAAGATTAAAATCTGTTTCTAATAAAAGAATTGGAAATTCGTATGTTAAGATCAATGTCAGAACATATGAAAAAGAGGCAAGGATAAAAATTGAAGATAATGGCCTTGGAATTGATGACGCAGTTAAAGACAAAGTTTTTGATATGTTCTACCGTGGTTCGGATAGATCATTTGGAACCGGTTTAGGTCTTTACATCGTTAAAAATACCGTTGGAAGACTCCGAGGCACCATTGATCTGAAAACCGAATTAGGAAAAGGAACCACTATCCTGATCAGGATTCCTAATAATGATTCTTAAAGTACCCCTTTCCTTAATATAATCAACTGTCGCCGGATACTCATTTATTATTGGAAATTATTTAAGATTGTTCTATTTTGCGCCCTCTTTTAAGCCATGCCACTTATCGATATTGTAGGGAACGAATTTGACATGAAGGATTTAAAAAAAATAATTTTACTCTTGTGTTTTATCATTGCCGGTTTACAGCTTTTTGCTCAAACCGGAACTATCCGTGGGTTTGTTTATGATAAAACTACAGACGAGCCGGTTATTTTCACCAATGTTTACCTGAAAGGGACCAATTATGGAACTTCTACTGATGTAAATGGGTTTTATTCCATTTCAAAAGTACCTGTAGGTAATTATACTTTAATGTCGACATCAATTGGCTATGATACAGCTTCAGTTGAATTAGCATTAAAGAAAAATAAGATCTTAAATCAGAAACTTTATTTATCAGAGAAAACGATCAGCCTGGATGTGGTAAATATTTCTGCAGACAAGCAGGAAGCAAAAACAGAGGTAAAAGTATCTGTAACCAAAATAACTTTACGAGAACTTAAACAAATCCCAACTATTGGAGGTGAAGCTGATTTAGCACAGTACATGCAAATCATTCCAGGAGTTATTTTTACTGGAGATCAGGGGGGACAATTATACATTAGGGGTGGTTCCCCAATTCAAAACAAAGTCATTTTGGATGGGATGGTCATTTATAATCCTTTTCATTCTATTGGGTTGTTTTCTGTATTCGATTCGGATATTATAAGAAATGTTGATGTTTATACAGGAGGGTTTAATGCTGAATATGGTGGGAGAATTTCTGGAATCATGGATATAACCACCCGAGATGGCAACCGAAACAAATTTGCAGGTAAATTTTCCGCTAACCCATTTATGTCGAAGGCATTATTTGAAGGTCCACTGGGAAACAATAAGAACAAGAGTGGTAGCAATGCGTTTATACTTTCTGCGAGAACATCTTACTTAGAACAATCTTCTAAAATTCTTTATCCTCACGTTGGTGAAAATGGATTACCATATAATTTCCTTGACCTTTATGCAAAAACATCTTTTAGAGGGGCATCCGGGAATAAACTGAATTTATTTGGCTTTAACCATCGCGATAATGTCAACTTTAGTTCTTCTTCTAATTTGAATTGGAATGCAACTGGAGTTGGAACTAATTTTGTAATTGTTCCTGCAACTTCAATGGTATTGATACAGGGATATTTTGCATATTCTAATTTTCGAAATTCTTTAATCGAAAGTGATTCAAGACCACGGTACAGTGAAATAGGAGGGTTTAACTCCACTTTAGCATTTACTTATTTCATCGGTCAGGATGAATTGAAATACGGGATAGAAATGTTGGGCTTTGAAACGGATTTTGAATACTGGACTCCGGTTGGACAACAGGTAAAGCAAAATGACTTCACATCAGAGCTGGCTACCTATCTTAAATACAAAAAGATCATTAATAAAATATTAGTTGAACCAAGTTTTAGAATACACTACTATTCATCCCAGGGAACAGTTTCTCTAGAGCCAAGATTTGGATCAAAATATAACGTAACTGACAATTTTAGGATAAAGTTTGCCGGTGGATTTTATTCGCAAAACTTAGTTAGCGCAACATCCGATAGAGATGTCGTTAATTTGTTTTCTGGATATTTATCAGGCCCATCTGACCTTCCTGAATCTTTTGATGGTAAGCTAATTCTTCACAATCTGCAAAAAGCGAGGCATTTAATTGCTGGATTCGAATTGAATTTACCAAAAAACTTTGATCTCAATATTGAAGGATATTATAAGTATTTCCCACAACTGACAAATATCAACAGGAACAAATTATTTGCCGATGATGATAGTAATGCGGATAAAGAAGATTACCTGAAAAAGGACTTTATAATTGAAACAGCCAAAGCATATGGTACAGATTTTTTAATTAAGTATGATTATAAAAGATTATACCTCTGGGTTGGCTATTCCATTGCGTATGTCACAAGATATGACGGTTTGATAACATATCCACCACATTTTGATAGAAGACACAATTCTAATTTTGTTGGTTCATATACTTTTGGTAAGGATCTTAACTGGGAATTTGGCGCAAGATGGAATTTGGGTTCAGGATTTCCTTTTACTAAAACCGCTGGATTTTATCCAAGTTTTAATTTTTACAATGGTATCAATACTGATTATACAACTGCCAATGAAAATGTTGAAGTACTTTATGGCACATTGAACAATGGCAGATTGCCCTATTATCACAGGTTGGATTGCTCATTAAAAAGGAAATTCCAATTCAGCAATGATGCAACCTTAGAGGCGGTTGTGAGCGTAACAAATTTATACAATAGAAGTAATATTTTTTTCTTCGACAGACTTAAGTACGAAAGGGTAGATCAGCTTCCAATTCTTCCCACAATTGGTTTAAGTATGAAGTTTTAAATTTTTTTCTTCTCCAAAGAAATATTTTATTTGTAATTTGGGCGCATATTTATTTATCTATGCCGTCCACTAAATATGTATTTGTAACAGGTGGTGTTTCGTCTTCTTTAGGCAAGGGCATAATATCTGCATCTTTGGCCAAATTGCTTCAGGCCCGAAATTATAAAGTTACCATTCAAAAACTGGATCCATACATTAATGTTGATCCGGGAACAATGAATCCATACGAACATGGTGAATGCTATGTAACTGATGATGGTGCTGAAACAGATTTGGACTTAGGCCACTATGAGCGGTTTTTAAATATTTCAACTTCTCAAAAAAATAATATAACAACCGGTAAAATTTACCAAACTGTTATTGAAAAAGAGAGAAGAGGTGATTACTTAGGTAAAACGGTTCAGGTAATTCCTCACATTACAGATGAGATCAAAAAGGGCATAACAGCTCTAGGGAAATCAAGCCAATATGATATTGTAATTATAGAAATAGGAGGAACAGTTGGTGATATTGAGTCACTGCCATATATTGAAGCAGTTCGGCAATTGAAGTTGACATTAGGTCAGAATAACGCAATAAATATTCATTTAACTCTTGTTCCATATCTGGCCGCAGCAGGAGAGCTTAAAACAAAACCAACACAACATAGTGTTAAATTGTTGCTTGAAGCCGGGGTTCAACCCGAGATTCTAGTATGCAGAACCGAAAGGCATTTGAATCAATCTTTGCGAAATAAGATTGCTTTGTTCTGTAATGTCAATGTGAATTCTGTAATTGAATCAATTGATGCACCTTGTATTTATGATGTTCCTTTATTGATGATGCGTGAGAAATTGGATAAAGTGGTACTGGCAAAATTAANNTTGTCTTCGAAAATGGANCCGNANCTAGATAAATGGAANGAGTTTTTAGGAAGNTTNAAAAACCCAACTGCTGANGTTAAAATAGGATTAGTNGGCAAATATGTGGANTTAGCAGATGCATATAAATCCATTGCCGANTCATTTNCTCATGCAGCCGGTCAAAATGAATGTAAAGTAATTTTAACAAGAATACATTCAGAAGATATAGATGANNAAAATGTTGATANNAAGTTGAAAGGTCTTATCAGGGGTNTTNGTTGCACCGGGATTTGGCACNCGTGGAATAAATGGNAAAATTACTGCAATNAAATATGTACGCGAGAATAATATTCCATTTTTGGGAATTTGTTTGGGTATGCAATGTGCNGTTGTTGANTTTGCACGAAANGTATTGAATATTAAAGATGCGCATTCGAGCGAATTTGTTGAAAAAACAAAAAACAAAGTAATCGATTTAATGGAAGCTCAGAAGAAAATTAAAAAGAAAGGTGGAACCATGAGGTTGGGAGCTTACTCATGCGATATTAAGAAAGGAACCAAAGCGTTTCAGGCCTATGGCAAGAATAAGATACAAGAGCGCCACAGACATCGCTATGAATTCAATAACAAGTTTTTAGACAAATACAACAAAGCAGGAATGCTTGCCTCTGGGATAAATCCTGATTTAGGATTGGTAGAGATAGTTGAGCTGAAAGATCATCCTTGGTTTATAGCTTCTCAATTTCATCCCGAATTAAAAAGCACAGTAGAAACCCCACATCCACTGTTTGTTAGTTTTGTAAAAGCTGCTCTTGATAAGAACAGTAATGGAATTAGCAAGAAATAATCCTAAGGCCTTGTAAATTAAATAAAGTGTTGCAAAATTGACGAAGTATTTTTGTGCTCAAACTTGCGAATAGGCACTGTTTATTCAATACTTTTGCAACGAAGAAAAAGTGCAACAGAACGAGTCAAGATGTACAGGTTATTTCTTTACAAGGGCTAAGCCTTTCGCAACCTTATTATCCCAAGAAAATTAAATAGTAGAATGAACGGGTAAATTGGGTCAAATTCATGCCATTTCTTGCCGAAGTTAGGATCGGTTGAATCCATATGATGATTGTTGTGATAACCTTCTCCAAGCATTAAAAAATCAAAGGGTAGTAAATTCGTTGAGGTATTACTTAGTTTATAAGAAATATATCCAATCTTGTGCGAAAACCAGTTAATTATTGCTCCATGTATTGGCCCCATGATGAAGTGGACAGGTAAAAGCAAATACATCCACCATTCAGTAGCAAAATGATAATAAAATATGAAGTAACCGATTCCCCAAGATATCCTAACAGGATAACTTACTGCAAACAATTCAAAGCTTCTCCATTCAGGAAGTTCCTTAGAAAACCTTTCCTCATATTCGAATGTTCCTCTAAAAAGGGCAGAATATATTACCTTGGTTTTATACATCATATCAAACAGATTCTTGGAGAACATTGGTGAATGTGGATCTTTTTCGGTATCTGCATATGCGTGATGCAAACGGTGTAATATTCCATAAGCATTTGGGCTTAAATATGAGGATCCTTGAAAAATAAATGAAATCAAGAAGAAGAACTTTTCCCAAAATTTAGTCATTGTAAACATCTTATGAGCTGAATACCTGTGATGGAAAAATGTCTGCGTAAATAGCGACAAATACCAGTGGGCAACAAAGAAAATGATAATTTCCATTAAGCTGAAATTCTTATGTATGTAAAAAGAAATGCAAAAGTACTACTTAATATTGGATTATTTATCGTTTATTAAAATTCTCTTTTTTGGTATAGAATGGAATAATGACCTTAAAATGAAAACACTTAGCACTATTCTATTGTTCATTTTGATTTGTAATCAGGCAATTGGACAAAATTCTTTAGAAAAATTCAGCTGGATAATAGATAATTGGTCCACTGGAAAAGGTAAGATGGTGTATTATGAAACTTGGAAAACCAATGGAGACAAGGAATTAGTAGGGCATGGATTTATGGTTGTTAAAGGAGATACTGTGTATTCCGAAAATGTTTCAATTATGGTGGAAGGTGATGGTATATACTATTATGCGGCAGTTTCTAATCAAAATGATGGCAAAGCCATTCCGTTTAAGTTAGTTTCCTCCTCTTCAGATGAAATTATATTTGAGAATAAAGAGCATGATTTTCCTCAAAGGATTATTTATACTAAGAAATCGAATTTAAAAATGGTTGTTGTCGTAGAAGGTATCCAAAAAGACAAACAGAGAAAAGAGACTTTCAGATTGAAAAGAATGCGTTGTTGATTATGTTAACTTTTCTCGATCAATACCACCGCATAAGCGGAAACCCCTTCTTCATGTCCGACAAAACCTAACTTTTCTGTAGTTGTTGCTTTAATGGAGATGTCTTCCTCTTCAATGTTCATGGTTTGTGATAAAACCTTTTTCATCTCAGGAATGTAAGGGCTTACTTTTGGTTGCTGTAAGCAAATGGTTGAATCAATATTACCAATATCGTATCCTTTTTCATGAAGTAAATTAACGACATCAATTAGTAATTTTTTGCTGTCAATACCCTTATATTTTTCATCTGAATCCGGAAATTGAAAACCAATATCTCTCAAATTAGCTGCTCCAAGCAGTGCATCACAAATAGCATGGATCAACACATCGGCATCACTATGTCCTACAGCACCTTTCGTGTGTTCTATTTGTATTCCGCCAAGATAAAATGGAGAGCTTTCTTTTAGCTGATGGACATCAAAACCTAAACCCGTACGGATCTTCATCTGTTAACCTTCGTCAGCTTCTTCTACGTTTTGGATAGGGCTGGTTTTTCCCTGAAAAGCATTAAAGTCGAAATGTAAGGTGAATCGAAGTGTATTTTCAAGAGGATGTCTTTGCTGGGTTGGGATCAGGTAAGCAAAATCAACTCCAAACACGTTGTATTTTAATCCTGCACCAAGTGCAAAGTATTTTCTATTTCCTTTGGATGCGTGCTCATAAAAATATCCGCCTCTTAGCGCAAATTGCTTATCATACCAATATTCAAGCCCTGTTGAGTATGTAAACTCTCTCATTTCTTCACTAAACCCTCCTGGTGCATCAGCCCATGAATCAAATATTGAACTTACAACTCCACGATTAGGATCTTTTCCAAATTCAACGGCGTCAGTAGTATCGTTATAAATTGGCGGAGTAGGAACCAATAATTTATTGATGTCAAAAGCAATGGCAATTGAATTGTATTTATCAAGTTCAATGGTCCATGCAGTTCCTAATCTCAAGTTCATTGGAATGAAATCTTTTTCTGCAGTTTCTGTATAAGTCATTTTAGATCCAATATTCGACAAGTTTGCTCCAAAAGCAAATATTGAATTCTTACCTTTTACTTCAAAATCGGTTTGGTAATAAGTAGAAATATCGGCCGCTATAGATGTTCCTGCTTTTGTCTCAGACCCTCCAACAAATAAGCCACCGGTTAAATTGGAATAGATAAATCGTAATGACATACCTAATGAAAGTTTATCAGAAAGTTTTCTTGCATAGCTTAAATCAGTAGAAAACTCATTTGGATTATATGCACCTAATGATCCACCGGATTCGTCTGTTCTTTCAATATCTCCTAAAGAAAAATATAACAATGATAAACCAATTGCTTGTCTTTTATCCAATTGTTTGTACCCACTCATATAAGATAAACTGATATCNTTTACCAATGCGCTTAACCANGGAGTGTGTGAAACAGAAAACCCTAATTCCTTGTCTATAAAAGCCAATTTAGCTGGATTCCAATGAATTGCATTTGCATCGGGTGATAACGCAACACCGGCATCGCCAAGCGCACCGGAACGTGCATCTGGAGCTATCATTAAAAATGGAACTGCAGTAGTAATTGTATTTAGCGTTGATCCATTAATATATGTTGCATTACCTAATTTTTGAGCTTGCGCATTAAAGAACGTAACATTCCCTAAAATTACTAAGGTTGTGATTAATTTTAGGCTTCCCTTCATCAGTCTGCTTTTAGTGTTCTATACAAATATATGTTTTATTCAAGAAACTACAAATATACAACGGATGCTATAAGTTTTTATTATTTAGCAATTATAAATATAAAGTAGTGTAGGTTAATTGAGAATTACCAACTTTTCAATTTTATTAGCATACGTTCCATCATCAACGGATTTGACTTTTATCTGGTAAACATAGACTCCTTTACCAATATTATCACCATAATCATCCTTACCGTCCCAATTGATTGAGTCCACTCGATTTCCAATAGTTACTATTTCAGTATTGATTGTCTTTACCAATTTACCCGAAACAGTGAATATTTGTACTTGTACGTCTAAAATTTGCCCGGGTTTGTTATGTTCAAAGAAAAATCGAGTAGAAGTGGTAAAAGGATTTGGATAGTTCAATACATGATCCAATGCCATTTCAGCGGATGAGGCGACAATAAACTCTGTATAAGCATCAGAAGAATTGTTATATACGTCCCAAACCTTAAAATCTAATGTGTGTTTACCATCCGCAAGATCTTTGAGATTGTAACGCACCTCGCCTTTTTGATAATTATCCAGATCAGCTTCGTAATAATCATTTAAATTGTATTTAAAATTGTCGTCATCGTCAACAGTTGCTGTTATATCATGACCAATCCCATTTCCTACTGTATTGATCCCACTTGCATCTTCAACTTTAGCGATAAGCACAGGGTTTTCATTGGTCAATCCTCCAAAAATAAAATTCTCATCATTAAAAAATAGTTCAACAGTAGGTCCAGTGTTGTCTTCAGCAAAGCTGGAAGCTGTACCACCAATAATTACATTTTCAAATACACCTGCTGCATCGACACTCCCACCATCTGCATAGTAACTCAATTTTCCGAATCCATTTTCATAAGAAATATCCTTTGGGACAATAAAAATGTATGAAAAAGTACCGTTTTTCACACTTGCCTTTCCTTTGTAGACCTTGCTCATTTGAAGTTTAAAAGTTTTTATTCCACTACTTGCATCATTTTTTAGGGTTTGGAAAGTAGCCGGTTTGTCAAAAATTGTAGGGTAAACTACTCCATTAAAGTTTGTTAGTATATCACCATTTCCATCAACCACTTCTCCTGAAATGGTTACTTTACTCAACGCCTTTAAAGTATCAGGAATAGAATCTAAATTTTGGCTGTTAATTTGAGTAGTATTAATTTTGTATGTAGGATAAGCTAATGTCATAGCAGGATCCCCCAACAAAGTAAAATTTCTTGTGTTTGAATCCGTACCTCTAGCATTCTTCGTATTCTTAAATACGTCTCCTAAGGTAGGTTTTGTGCCGTCATTATTTAACTCAAAAACATTTTGATAAAATTTCCTGTTTAAGTCAAAGTTTGGTGAAGAATAAACTAATCTTGTTGTGGACATTAATCCAATGGCTCCACCTTTATTATTTAATAAACAGAGCTCTCCGCCTGAGGTTCTTTCAGGATCATCAAACCTACTAAACTCACAAGTTGCAGTGACCATTAGCATTAACTTGTCGTAGTTTTCCCAATTATTGATATCATCTAAACCAATTACTCTTTCGTGAGACAAACCAACCTCTCCACCGTGGCCGGTATAATTTAAGATGAATGTTCCTGATTCAATTCTGTTGTTAACTGCAGTTTTCGCATCAGGATACCTCTCACCACCCGATGTGTAAGTTTGTTGGTAGGCGTCGAAGTATATTTTATCAACATTGTAAACGGGGTAATCATTATCAATATCATTTGCTAGTTTGTTGGCATCATTAAGGTGTGTATTTCCGTCTTCATCATCAGCAAGAAATGTGATCATATTACGCCAGTCTCCAAAAGTTGAGGTAGAAGAATAATAAATAATTTTGTCTACAACATCTTCAGCTTCGCCAGCAGTTTTAACAGGAATTCTTCCTATACCAATATCCAAAAGATCTGAACTATTACTTGTTGACCACTCTCCCTCATTATCGTCTAAAAAAGCGTAATAATCATCCGATACATGGGATGAAGTCGGGGAAAATGAACTTACAGATTGATAGGTGGGAACGTAATTAGTGTTACCAGAAATTCTATATTTATAATCATATGAAGCATCTCCAAAAAGTAATAAATATCTTGGTTGTTCGTCAGTGGTGCTTGCTCTATCGTAAAACATCTTTACAAAATCACGAATTGCAGTAATGTCTTGAGCTCCTGAAGAAAATTCGTTGTAAATCTGTTGCGGAGTTACTACCAAAGTTTCCATATTATCGTTATTCTCATGATGATCAGCTAAACGATTAGCCTGCGTTAAAAACTTCGCATGTGAAATAATTATAAGATCAGGAAAAGTACTGGTTCCATGTAGATTTTGTTTGCTTATTTTTCCAACAGCGGTTGGAGTGAGAAACGAGTTTCCATTAAAAGCGATAAGTTCTTTCAATGAATCGGTGGTTACTTTGAAAACCAAAGTACTCCCAGATAAAGTTCCGTTAATTTCTTCCGGGTTAACAGGATTGGTGATATCCCAAACTGAGATTGAACTTGAGGCATTTACTAATTGAAATTCTGCTACATCTGCTGAATCAATAATGGAAGCATCTCTGAAACTCATTTGGTTACCATTCATAGTCAGGCCTCTTCTTGCATTTAGTTCTATAAAGTTCAACCATCCAATAGAGGAAGATGTAGATTTAGAATAATTTAAGCTAACTGAAATTGAGGAACCCGATGATGAAAATTTCGTAGTTTTGGTAGTGGAGCTAACGTACGGCATATAATAAGTTGTGCTAATTGGGGATACAGATAACGACAATATTTGCGAACTATTCGCAGTTAAACTGAAAGAGCTTGTTGAAGTAGAACGTGCAACCACATTTGTATTGATATACACATCTTTAGATGTCACAATATTTGGGAACGAAAAACTGAAGTCATAAGAAGTTTTTAGGTCAAATTCTTCACCATACCATTCTCTTCCCGACTTAATAAGGTTATTCATATCTTCCTCATGAACCTGATGTCCATCAAAACTTGTAACCGTAAAATCCACAGGGCCTGAAATTGCAGATTGTTGATTTATGCGTTTACCGGAGCCCATATTCAGATTAATGAAATAGTATGTAGTATCTGAGTAAATGTTATTATTATAATGAAACCGGCCATCAGTGCTATCATAGGCCCATTGGTGTGGTGCATCTCCATAAAATAACACATAGTCTGAAGTATTAAATACTCCATCATTTTCACCAACAACCTCTATTGGATTTTCTACCAGGTCATCATAACGGTAAGTTTCGTTAGGTTGTGGTAGCATGCCACCTCCATTGCCATAAATCCTGATATTTTTTGGATTAATACCATCGACGGCTATTCCAAGGTCTTCTAAAAATGTATAATCAAGTTTATAGATTCCACTAGTTGTAATACCGATTTTATAACAATCATTTCTCAATATAGATTCACTGGCATATTGTCTTGGGGCAGATGACCGTTTTGCTGAAATGTTGTCTACATTAATAACGAGCTCATAAGAAACTAACCTTTCATAATTTCCCGTTTCTGCGTTTTGCCTTATTGGTAAAAACCTAATGAAGGCATATGGTTGCTTGTTTTGATAAGATAGACTAGCAATTAAGGAAATTTCAGATTGAATTTTTGTTTTATACTTTTTGATCAAGTCCAAATTTGACAAAACTTCATATTTGGTATTTATCAACTTTAAATTAAGGACACCTGCACTTTCTAATTTTATTATTTCAGTTTGGTAAGGAGCAAAGGTAATTTCATTCGGAAAGGAGGCATTTTTAAAGAATAAAGTACGTTCTGTTTTAAACCCTGGTAGTTTGATATCAATTGGTTCAGCCCAGTCCAAGTTTCTTTTAACTGAGTATTCGGTAGCTGCAGATATCTTAAATAGTAATAAAGAGATTATTAACAATAAAAAAGCGAGGCATCTGATCAGGAAACGTGACATTTGTATAATAAAATGAAAATACTTTAATTGCACAGAATAAACACAATAACGAAGTACTAATATAATTATTGCAACGTTATTATCTTGTCGTTGTAACAACTTTTATTCACGTTTCGTAAAAGTCATTTATTTGTAAAATAGGCAAAATTTCCGTATAATTGTTTTTTAAAGGTAAGTTATGATAAAACGAATATTCTCCTTTGTTTTTACTGCAATCATTGGTTCTACGGCATTTTCGCAGGATCCTGAATTCACACAATTCTATGCAGCGCCATTATACCTTAACCCTGCTTTTGCAGGAGCTACAGTATGTCCCAGGATGACTTTGAATTATCGTAACCAGTGGCCTAATCTTTCTGGTACATTTGTTACGTATGCAGCATCTTATGATCAATATGTAAGAAACCTATCCGGTGGAATTGGATTTTTATTGTTAACAGATAGAGCCGGTGAGGGAACAATTTCGAATACACAACTAAGCGGTATGTATTCATACCATGTTGATATTACAAGAAAACTTTCCTTTAAGGCTGCATTACAGGCTACTTTTGTTCAGAAAAGGGTGGATTGGACCAAACTTCGTTTTGGCGATCAAATAGATCCAAGAAGAGGATGGATATATGAAACACAAGAACAGCAAGAACAGGACATGGTGTTATATCCTGATTTTTCTGCAGGGATGTTACTATACAGCCAAAACTATTATGGTGGGTTAGCAGTTAATCATTTGCATGAACCAGATGAATCCTTTTTTAATTCAACAAATAAAAGCCCATTACCAAGAAAATATACTGTACATGTTGGAGGTGTGATACCTTTAGATCGAAAAAGAGTTCATGAGTCAACCTTATCACCCAATATCTTGTTTCAAATGCAAGAAGAGTTTCAACAAATAAATGTTGGGCTTTATTTGAGCAGGGGTCCAATGGTTGGTGGATTATGGTACAGAAACGGGGATTCATTTATTGCTTTAATAGGAATACAACAAGGGATGTTTAAATTTGGGTACAGCTACGATGCAACGATATCAAAATTAGGTAATCCTAAAGATGGTACTCATGGTGCACACGAATTTTCTATAGCACTACAGTTCAAGTGTAGAGAAAGGAAGAATAAATTGATTGCTTGCCCTTCTTTCTAATCTAAAAAAGTACTGCCAATTTATAACCTTTTAGAGTAAAGATTCGTTAAATGAAATTTGAAGGATGGAAATAAACTTATATCATCATGAAATACTTAACTAATAATAGATCGAAGATGAGGAAAATTGGATTATTCCAAGTATTACTGATTGGTTGCCTATTTTTATTTGTAGGATGTGGAAATGAACTTTCGTCAATAACCGGTTGGGAATATAATAACCCTAGGAATGGTGGTTATGAAGTTAGTTTGTATATAGAACAAGAAACCGGACCTGGTTTGATCCTTATAGAGGGAGGAAGGCATGTTCATGGTGGTATTGAACAAGATCTTCACATTGATTGGGATAATATTGAAAGAACTGTAACAGTTCCTTCATTTTATATTGATGAAAGCGAAGTTGCCAATATTCATTATTTAGAGTATTTATATTGGTTACAGAGAGTTTTTGCTGCTGACTATCCTGAAGTATATTATAATGCCCTTCCAGATACATTAGTTTGGCGTGAAGATGGAGCATTTAATGAGCCATATGTAGAATTATATTTAAGGCATCCTGCTTATCACTTTTACCCTGTTGTTGGTGTAAGTTGGGTTCAGGCAATGGACTTTTGTAGCTGGAGAACAGACAGAGTAAATGAGATGATAATGATGCGTGAAGGAATTTTAAGAATGAACCCTGATCAGTATAATGAAGATAACTTTAATACTGATGCCTATTATTACAGACAATACGAAGGGTTGGTTAGAGGAGATCTTTTAGATATGAATCCAAATAGAGATACAAGAAAAGTTCGTAAAGAAGATGGTATTTTACCTCCAAGGTATCGTCTACCAACTGAAACAGAATGGGAATTTGCTGCATTGGGATTGATAGGAAATTTGATTCCTGGATCAGAACTAAGAAAAGACAGAAGAATTTATCCTTGGAATGGACACACTCTTCGTACTTATGATGAAAAAGTAAGAGGTCATTTTATGGCCAACTTTGTAAGAGGTCGAGGTGACTATGCTGGTGTGGCTGGATACTTGAATGATAACGCATTTATTACTGCACCTGTTAAATCATACTGGCCAAATGACTATGGATTATACAACATGTCGGGTAATGTAAGTGAGTGGGTATATGATGTATATCGAACAGTTTCTTCCGAGGATAAAAATGAATTCAATTCTTTTAGAGGTAACGTATATCAAACTCCAGGAAGAGACTCTGATGGTATGATTGCTGAGAAAGATAGTTTGGGTAAGATCACGTATTTGCAGGATACTGCTAACTATCCCCACGGACCTAATGTTAAGGGTTTTGCTGATAGATTAATTGATAAAACTAATGGTGACAGAGTAAGCTACTATAACCCGAGTATTGAAAAAATTGGTACTCGTAATTATGCTACACTTGTAACTGATGTTACCAGAGTATACAAAGGCGGTTCTTGGAAAGATAGAGCTTATTACTTATCTGCAGGTGCTAGAAGAAGACTTCATCAGAAAGAGGCTGAGAGCGGTATAGGTTTTAGATGTGCAATGGCAAGAGTCGGAGCTCCAAACCAAATGGGTGAGGCTGGGCATTAAAAGGAAACACACACAATGATATATAATCCCCAAGTTGTTTTAGCTTGGGGATTTGTTTTATATAAACTTGAGATTAAAAGTGATATTAGAAGATATATATAAAATTTATCAACAGTATCCTCAGGTATCAACTGATACGAGGAAAATTGAGGCCGGCACAATATTTTTTGCTTTGAAGGGTCCCAATTTTAATGGTAACGAATTTGCTGAGAGGGCATTAGAGATTGGAGCAGAATATGTTGTTATAGACCAACCTGAATATAAAAAGGAATCAGAGAAATACATCATGGTTGATGATGTATTGACAACATTGCAGAATTTGGCGTCATATCACAGAAAGCAATTTAATATTCCGGTACTTGGAATTACAGGAACCAATGGTAAAACAACTACTAAAGAACTTATCAAAGTTGTGTTAGATAAGAAGTATAATGTTCTTGCTACAGAAGGAAACTTTAACAATCATATTGGTGTACCACTAACATTGTTAAAATTAAACAGTAAGCATCAAATTGCTGTAATTGAAATGGGAGCTAATCATCAAGGAGAAATTGATCTACTGTGCAAGATAACTGAACCCAATTTCGGATTGATAACCAACATTGGCAAAGCACACTTAGAAGGATTTGGTAGTTACCAGGGAGTGATTGATGCGAAAAAAGAACTTTATGATAATATTAATAGTAGTGCTGATGGAATAGTATTTATTAATAATGAAGATGAAGTACTAAGAAGTATCAGTGCAGGAATGTCTGCAAAAATAACCTACGGAAAGAGAGATGGAGTTGACTTGAGAGGAGAGTTAACTGAAAATAATCCCTGTTTAAAGATCAAATATGAATCCAGTTATTCGGTTGGGGAAAATATTATTGAAACTCAAATGATCGGAAGTTATAATATGGACAATATACTGGCAGCAGTATGTATTGGAAGTTATTTTGAAGTAAATGATGAGGATATCATTGAGGCAGTTTCGAATTATATTCCTGGTAATAATAGATCACAAATCATAAAACAGGGAAGTAATACAATTATTTTAGATGCGTATAACGCTAACCCAGTTAGTATGGAATTGGCAATTGCCGAACTCGGAAATTCCAATGTCGAGAATAAAATTGTAATTCTTGGAGATATGTTCGAGCTTGGAGATTATAGCAGTGAAGAGCATTTAAAGGTTGTGGACGTACTAAACAGATATGAATTTCAAAAATCAATTTTGGTAGGAGAAGAGTTTGGGTCAGTTTTAACAGGATTTTCCGGAGAACATTTTAATGATACTGAAAGTGCAATGGAAGGATTACGATCTTCAAAAATTGAAAACTCTACAATCCTGATAAAGGGATCAAGAGGAATGAAACTAGAGGAATTACTAGAAGCTATAAAATAAATTATTGATGAGTAATGTTGTTGCGATTGTAGGAAGGCCCAATGTGGGTAAATCAACTTTGTTCAACAGGTTGATAGAAAACAGAAAAGCTATTACTGGTGATCAAAGTGGTATAACAAGAGACCGCCATTACGGTGTGGCAGAGTGGATAGGTAAAAGTTTTATGGTAATAGATACCGGAGGTTATGTCCCTGAATCCGAAGACGTGTTTGAGGCTGCTATAAGAGAGCAGGTCCATATTGCTTTGGAAGAAGCTACGGCCCTCATATTCATGGTTGATAATACATGCGGTATTACCGATTTAGATCAAGAATTTGCGAACATTCTTCGAAAGACTAATAAACCTGTTTATATAGCCGCCAATAAAGTGGACAATTCAAGTCAGATTTTTGATGTCAATGAGTTTTACAAATTCGGGTTAGGGAATTTATTTGGAATTTCGGCAATGAGTGGGAGTGGAACTGGTGAATTATTAGATGAACTAGTAAATGACATGAATTTTGATGAGAATGTGGAAGAGCATGACCTGCCAAGAATTTCTATTTTAGGTAAACCAAATGTTGGGAAATCATCTTTGGTTAATGCCCTATTAGGAGAGGAAAGAAATATAGTAACTGATATTGCAGGAACTACCCGAGATTCTATTAATTCTCATTACAAAGCCTTCGGGCACGATTTTATATTGACTGATACTGCTGGGCTAAGAAAGAAAACAAAGGTTAAAGAAAACATAGAGTTTTATTCAAACATTAGAAGCATAAAAGCATTACAGGAATGTGATGTTTGTTTATTGATGATTGATGCAGTTGAAGGAATTGGAGCTCAGGAAGCGAACATTCTACATGCAATCGAATCAACTAATAAGGGTATTGTAATAGTGGTTAATAAATGGGACTTGGTCGAGAAGTCAACCAACACATCAAAAGAATACGAAAAGAAAATATTAGAAAAAACAGCACCATTTACTGATATTCCGATAGTATTCATATCTGCATTGAACAAGACCAGAATATTGAAAGCAATTGAAGTGGCTGTAAAAGTATTTGAAAATAGAAGCACAAGAATCACAACCTCTAAACTAAACGATCTACTGTTGAAATTGATCAATGACAAGCCTCCACCGTCTGTAGGAGGAAAATATATTAAAATAAAATATGTAACTCAATTACCGACTAAAACACCTGCATTTGCTTTTTTCTGCAATCATCCAAAAGATGTTAAGGAGACGTATAAAAGATTTATAGAAAATAATTTAAGGAGAAATTTCGATTTTTCGGGGGTACCGTTGAATATATATTTTAGAAAGAAGTGATAATAATTCTATATTTGGTCAATAAAAGATAAAAAAGGAAAACACATTTTAAACTAAATCCCAATTGAGAATGAAACGATCATTACTATTACTTGCTGTTTTTGGAGTTTTTTTATTTGCTTCTTGTGGAAGTGGTAAAACTTCTGAAGAACAAGCTGCTGAAGCTCCTGAAGTTGATATGACAGATGAATTAAATGAAATGGGAATGGGAGAAAGTACTGAAGAAGAAGATCCTGCTGAAGGTGAAGCAAGTGCTGATACAACCGAGACAGAAGCATCAGAGGAAACTGAAGCTACCGAACCTACAGACGAATAACTTTATTTGTAAATAATTAATCAATGACCTGCTAAGTTTCAATACTTAGTAGGTCTTTTTTTATAGGATATACCCGCTAAAGAATAGCAGCCATGTTACAAAAAAGATGGGCAGCAGTATCGGAATAGAGTACTTAACCACATAACCAAAGAACGAAGGCATTTCAATACCCACCTGCTCAGCAATAGATTTAACCATAAAATTTGGAGCATTGCCAATGTAAGTGAAGGCTCCGAAGAACACTGCTGCTATCGATATTGACATGAGATTGATGATGTTTTCACCTTGAGTGAATTGAAGCACATGTGCATTGTTGCTAATGTCTAAACCAACTTTACCCATGCCTGCTGCCAGGAATGTTAGATAAGTTGGAGCATTATCCAAAATTCCAGACAAACCGCCGGTGGTCCAATATAAAGTGGTGGTAGTCACTAGATCTCTACCCTCCGGTGAATTTGCAAAACCATTTACGAGTTCTAGTGCAGGAATCATTGTAGCGAAAATACCAACAAATAAAAATGCAACCTCTCTGATCGGTTCAAAGCTAAATTCGTTTCCTTCCAAACATTCTTTGCTAGCTGTTTTATAAGCCATAAATGCTGCACCGAACATGATTATTTCTCTAATAAATGAAAGTTTAGTTCCATGGTAATCAATTCCAGGAACCCATTCTATTACTGCTGGATCTATAAATACTGCAGCAATTGTTATGGCTAACCAGATGGTGCTTTTAAGGCCTTTGATCTCAATTTTATTGGAGTATGTAATATCTTCAGCATTTTCTCCTGCTTTATTTCTACTGTCAATAACATAAAACATTAAGGAAAGCAAAACAACCCCAAATGCCCATATCACCCATAAATTATTTAATGTCCAGAAAAATGGCACTCCTTTCAAAAAACCAAGGAATAATGGGGGATCTCCAATAGGAGTAAGTGCGCCACCTACATTACTAACTATAAAAATAAAGAAAACGATGTGGTAAGGTTTTATCCTGTTTTGGTTAAGCCTTATAAAAGGTCTTATCAGTAACATAGAGGCTCCTGTAGTCCCGACAATGTTGGCAAGAATAGCGCCAATTATCAATAAAGCAATATTGACCATCGGTGTCCCTTGTTTATCTACTTTTATCAATACACCTCCTGAAGCTACAAACAGAGGTGTAAGCAGAGCAATAAAAGAAATGTATTCATGCATGGAATGAATCGGATTATGGGAATTACCCAACACCATAACGTAATAGACAATGACTATTACGCCAAGCAGCATTGCGATCAAGGGATATCTCTTGTGCCAGAAGTGTGCATAAAACAGCGGGCCTGTAGCTATCATTAACAATAAGATCACAAAAGGAATTACTGACCAGGGAGCTGCGTGCTGATGTTCCGCTGACGCACCATGTTCTTCGCTATCATCAATTAAGATTGTTTTGGTAGATTCTGTTTTTAGATGATCTACTTCACTTGCATAACTGAAACTTGATACCGCAAATAATAAACTTGCTATAAATAATATATACTTAAAACCACTCTTCATAATTATTTACTTTCATTTAGTACATGCACGGTTCTGGTTGGGAAAGCAAAATCACCTCCATGCTTGCTCACAATCTCCATTATCTTATAATTGATCTCTTGTTGAACTGTTAGATATTCTGAATATTGCTTTGTATCAACAAAATACAGAACCAGTATATTCAATGAGCTATCGCCAAATGATTCGAATTTCACAAGACCATTTTCATCCGTTTGCTGATGTTGGTCAATATACTCCTGTATTTCCTTAACTATTGATTTGATCTGATCGATGGAAGTATCATAAGTTACACCAACACTGTATTTTGCTCTTCTGTATGATCTTAATGTCAAGTTATCAAGTGTATCATTGATAAGTGATTTGTTAGGGATCGTTAAATAGCTTTTTTCTAAAGTTCTGATCCTCGTGCTTCTAAAACCAATTTTTTCAACGGTACCATAAACATCACCAACATTGATATAATCTCCCACAATAAATGGTTTATCAAGAAAAATGATAAATGATGCTATCAAATTTTCCAAGGTATCTTGAGCCGCTAAGGCAATAGCCAAACCACCAATTCCAAGTCCGGCAATTAGTGATCCGATGTTGAGTTGGAATACTGCTCCCAGGGTAAACAAAACACTGAAAGTGACGGCAACAATTTTTAGCGCTTCTTTGATGAATTCGATTATTTGATCATCAGCTTTTGTTTCTGTTTTTTCAGCTTGTTTACCAAGAACATAGGCTAGAAAATCAACAACCCTTAATACGATCCATGTTACTATTATTATAATAGAAACCTGGAGAAACAAATTGAGCATTTCTTGGAATCCTGTTTCGCCTTCTACAGGAACCGGAAAGCTGAGTGCATTAAAAGCGAATGAAATACCAATTAATACAATCAGGTATTCAACCGGTTTAATAAGTAATTCAAAGAACTTATCTATAGCCTCCACTTCAGATAAAAACCTTTTGAATACACCAAAGATGACCCTGCTAAGTTTTTTTGAAATTATTCGTTTGAACAGAATTGAGAGTACTATTATTCCGGTAAACCATAAGTAATTTTCAACGCTATTGCCCCAAATTACTTGATCAAGATATTCATCCATATTAATTGGTTTTGTTCTTTAGGTAAGTTGAACTTCAGCCTGTAAATTAGGCTGTACGGTAGATGTGTTATTAATGTCATTTAAAGCCAACTCCAAAGCTGTTTTAGTGATATTTCTATTGCTGCCATTTATATCATGAACCTTTTGTAGTGCATTTTTAATTACAGATGTTACATCATTGAAGATTGCTTCATCGGATATTTCAGCATCAGCCTCTAGTAAATATGCGAAAACTCTTGCCATACCACAGTTTGCGATAAAGTCTGGAATTAAGCTGGTTTTTCCATCAACTAATTCAGCTATTGGTCCATAGAATATCGCTTTATCTGCAAAGGGTACATTTGCTCCACATGCGATCACTTCATTTCCATTGGCAATAAGACTTTCGAGTTGATCTTTTGATAGTAATCTTGAAGCTGCAGCTGGGATAAATATCTCAGCAGTTTGGTCCCAAATTGTGTTGTTAATTTCATCGAACGGAATTAAATCGGGATGTATTAGTCTATTTATCTCTTTATTGGTAAATAGCTGCTCAATTACTTCAAAGCTGTATCCTTCATTATTTAGTAGTCCTCCGNCTCTGTCTATTATTCCAGTNATCTTTACACCTTCCTTTGCAAGNTAATAAGCTGTAGCTGCTGCAACATTTCCCCACCCCTGAATGATTGCCCGCTTACCANTTACANNTTCATTGTGAATCGCATAAAAATGCTTTACAGTTTCTGCAACACCATAACCGGTTATCATATCTGCAACAGTATATTTAGAAGTAGTTTTGGGAGCATACTTTGGGTCTTCAAGAACCTTTGAAACACCCATTTTGAGTTGCCCTACTTGCTTTATCCTTTCGTGTTCACGAGGCTGATAATGTCCCATAACAACCCCTTCCTGTGGATGCCATAGACCGTAATCTTCTGTTATAGGGATTACTTCCTTTAGTTCATCAATATTTAGATCACCTCCGGTGCCGTAGTAATTTTTTAATAGCGGAACCACAGTTTTAAACCAACGTTTTAGTACCTCGTTTTTTCTGCGGTCTTCAGGGTCAAAGTTGATGCCAGATTTTGCTCCACCAATTCCAGGGCCTGAAACAGTGAATTTGATTTCCATGGTTTTGGCAAGAGCAATTACTTCATTCTTGTCAAGTCCTTTTCGCATTCGGGTTCCACCTCCTGCGGCCCCACCTCTTAATGAATTAATAACAACCCATCCGATTGCTTCAGTTTCCGGATCATTCCATTGAAGTACAATTTCCGGCTCCTTATTTTCAAACTTTTCAAGTAATTCTCGCATCTTTCATATAGGTTTTGAAAAGACCGTGCAAAGGTACAGAAAATCAATAAAATTTTTATAACAAATTAAAAAACAAGTTGATAAGGCTTAGAAAGGGGTAAAAGAAAAATGCCAGATAATCGAAGGCTCGATACCTGGCATTAATACAATCAAATTGAAAACCCCAAAACTAGAAAACGTTAGTAAAAACTAACTGAGAACAAATATATAGCAGACGGGAGGGTTTAGCAATAATATTGTGAACGACCTGTTTTGAAAGTTGTCACATTACATATGGGGCCGTAAGGTACATAACACTTTGATAATAAGTAATTTATATTTTTTACCTTGTCTTATTTTGCATTAATAAAGTGCTCCAATATCATCCAAAACTGTCACATTTTAGTTTTTTTTTCATTTAATTTCTATTATATAGCAGCTTAATACCAAATAATAGGTATGAAAAAAGCTCCTATTACCAGGAGCTCATATTTTATGAAGAAATATTATTTAATCCCAGAGTTTGCGGGCTTCATCAAACAATCCAATTCTTATAAGGAACAATGCATAGGACTTTTTATATTCCTCAACTTGTGGTGCTTTAGAAATTGCATCTTCATATGAAACCATTGCTTCATTTAGTAAATTATTCTTTTCGTAAAATGATGCTAATATCAAGCAATTAAGGGCAGTTTTGTTTTCACCAAAATCCTTATTAAGGGTATCAAGTGTGTCTCTTATTGCTACTCGAGCTTTTTCTGATAATTTATAGATACAATATTCTTCAGATTTAATTTTTGGATTTTCTTTACTTGATACAGCCCAGTAATAGCAATTTTCATCTTTAAGGTCCAAATCTTCAAGATTAATTGTAATCAGGGTGTCTCTCACATATTTTTGAGTAATTCTTCTGGCATACCTATCTGTTAATGTGAAAACATATTCTTCAGCATCTTTGAAATTAAACCAAGAGAAAGTTACTTCGTCTTTCAAAAGATTCGTGGTTCTTGGCATATAGGCTTGAAGCATGTTGTTGGTAACACTTCTTTCCAATGCTCCGGTTACTGTCATGTTGTACATATAGCTTTGATCATTTGTATTTGTCATATCACTTAATACCAGCGCAGCGTATTTTTGAGTTGCACCAGAACTTGCACTAAATCCGCCTGTTAAGTCAGAAACTTTATAAGTGCCTTGCTTATTAAGCTCAAGAGTATTTCCGTTGTTTCCAATAAGTCCCAAGTAGGCATCTTCGGCAACTTTCAGCATATCAGATTGGATCAATTCATTTCCGGTAGCAATAGGAACCCATTGTGCGCCATCTGTTTTTTGAACCAGGATTTTACCGTAGGAAGCTAAAACCTGGTATACATTTGTTTGGGCGTAAGAAGTGCTGATAAAAAGACTTAGAATAATAAGTCCGAGTGTACCTTTTCCTAACTTTTTCATAATCGGTGGTTTTTGTTGACTGCAATCTTGCAATTTAGTATTAAATTCTTTTTAATGCAAGTTGTGCCAATAATATTTTATAACTTTAATAATTATAACGAGTTTCTATATAAATATGTTTCTAGATTAGCAGCTTTCCACAATAAAAATCAAACTTAGAAGAGTCGAAGTCTAAATGGTCTATGTTTTGACTATGCTCAATATGGCCATGACTTTAAAGAATTTATTTATATTTATAGGAAAGCAAATAGTGCAATGCTTCAAAACTTTTTCATAAGCAAAACTTATCTGTTGGTAGAGAAGGTTTACACCTTTTGTCTATTTCTTCTATTGGGCTTGGGATTGAACCATGCAGTAAGCGTGGCACAAACCGGGAAGTTTTATTCTAAGAACTATTTACCAGAAACTTATTTAGCCAGCCCTCAAAATTGGGCCATTGCTCAAGATAAACGGGGAGTGATGTATTTCGGAAATGGAGGAGGGGTGTTGGAGTATGATGGTGTTTATTGGCGTTCTATTCCTGTATCAAATAATACAATTGTCAGATCATTGTGTATTGATGATAATGGAACTGTGTTTGTTGGAACTCAGGCTGATTTTGGGTTCTTAGAACCAAACGACAAGGGTGAATTAGTATACAAATCTTTGATTGAGAGTATCAAAGAAAAGCATAGAAAGTTTGCAGATGTTTGGCAGACATTTTTTGCTAACGGTGCGGTATTCTTTAGAACGAGCAATAAATTATTTCGATATCAAAACGGAAATATTAAAGTTTGGGAGCCTACCAATACTTTCTTCAGGAGTTATTTGGTAAATGGTACCATTTATATGCTGGATAGAGGAATTGGCTTAAAATATATGACTGATGACTCTTTAAGACTTTTACCTGGCGGGGAGTTTTTTTCAAATGACAGAGTTTACACGATACTACCTTATGAGAGTGAAGAAAGATTACTGGTAGGGACAGAGAAACGGGGATTATACCTGATAAATTCTGCAAAACAAATAAATAACATTTCTGGTGGGTTAGGGGCTTCTGTATTGGGGCAAAATTCAGGGGATATTATGCCTTTTTCAACACAAGCAGACCAGATACTTACTTTTCATTCATTATATAATGGAATTACATTGCCTTCTGTAAAAAGGGGATTTCAAAAGCAAAGATATGCTCTGGCAACAACCAGNGGAGGAGTAATTGTTATTGACTCCAATGGGAAGTTGTTNCAGGTTCTTAACAAATTATCNGGNGTTAATGATAACATGATCTTGAATTTATTCTCTGACAGGCAAAATGCGTTATGGCTNGGGNTGAATAAAGGAATTTCACGTNTTGAAGTGAATTCACCAATTACTAAATTTTCGGAAGATTACGGATTGATTGGAAACGTAGAATCCATTACACGACATAACNCACAATTGTTTGTTGGAACCATTCAAGGTGTTTTTTATTTGGATGATAACGAAATAGCATTTTTCCCGAACAGAAAATTATTCAAACCGGTATTGGGTATTGCAAGCAGTGGTTGGGATTTTTACTCCTGTATTGATGATGAGGTACTAGGGAACATGTTATTAGCTGCTAACAGTGATGGTGTCTATTCCATTACTGGAAATACTGCTCAATTGATTAGAAAGGGATATGCTTTTACCCTATATCGTTCCAAACAAGATCCTTCTCGCATATTTATTGGCGGGCAAGGAATATCATCTATCAAATTTGAAAATGGCCATTGGATTGACGAAGGAAGTTTTCCTGGAGCAATAGATGAAATAAGAAGCATTGTTGAAACAAATGATGGTGACTTATGGTTGGGAACATCTTATAAAGGTCTTTTAAGGATCAACTTCTCAAAATTCAAAAAAGGTGCAAGTGAATCTTTATTAGTATCAGGGGCCTTCCAAATTTCCAAATGGGGCGAAAAGTATATTATTGAAAAATATGGCGCAAAACAAAATTTACCAAGTGGTCCGGTATGGACAGTTAACATCGGTAGCCAGTTATCAATTTCTACACCAAGAGGATTGTATAAATACTTAAAAGACCAGAAGATCAAATTTGTACCTGATTCATCTCTTGGTGCTTTGTTTGCAGCCGGAGGTCGTCCTGCCTATCCATTAGTAACAGATGCATCGGGAAATGTTTGGTTAAAAAGTAATGAAGTAATCACAGTGGGTAAGTCATTACAAAAAGGCAAATATAACTGGGAAGTAACACCCTTCTTAAGAATTCCTAAAACCATATCCAGTAAAATTGCAGTTATTTATCCTGAAGATAATGGCATTACTTGGTTTGGGGGCCATGACGGGTTGATACGCATGGACGATATAATAGTGAAAGACTATAAAGTGAATTTTTCGGCCCTGATCCGGAAAGTGATCATCGGTAAAGACTCAGCATTATTCAATGGTGCTTATTTTGATAAACTTAAAGGTAAAAATACTACAGATTTAATTACTCCATTGCGGAAAATCGGTTATGACCAGGATGCATCATTTGTTCATGAACTCCCTTATGAATTTAATTCTCTAACTTTTGAATTTGCTGCTCCAACATTTGACAATGAAAAAGAAACACATTATCAATATGTGCTGGAGGGATTTGATAACAGCTGGACTGATTGGACTACCAAAACCGATAAGGAATACACGAACTTATCTGAGAGGGATTATATATTTCATGTACGGGCCAGGGACATTTATGGACATGTGAGCCGTGAGGCCACCTATAGATTTTCGGTGTTACCTCCCTGGTATAGAACTTTTGGTGCTTACATGGGTTATATGCTAGTGCTGGGTTTAATCATTTACTCCATTGTTTTGTATAACAGCAGAAGGCTCAAAGCTGAAAATTTAAGGCTGGAAAATATCATTACCGAGCGAACTTCTGAGATCGTTGCTGAGAAAGAGAAAGTGAATAAACAAAATCGGATCATTGAAGCAAAGAACAAAGACATTACAGATAGTATAAAATATGCCAAGAGGATACAGGAGGCAATACTTCCTAAAGAGAAGGATATTTACAAAGCCATTTCTAATTCATTTGTATTATATAAACCAAAGGACATAGTAAGTGGTGATTTTTATTGGTTTACTGAATTTAAAGAGAATGGCGCTCAACAATGCATTATTGCTGCAGTGGATTGCACGGGGCATGGAGTACCTGGTGCATTTATGAGCATGATAGGAAATGAGTTGTTGAATCAAATTGTGTTGGAGAAAAATATAACTGAACCCGGTGAAGTTTTAAATCAGTTACATGCCGGTGTAAGGTTTGCCTTAGGGCAGTATAAAGAAGATGCAGAGGTGCGGGATGGTATGGACATAGCACTTTGTAGAATTAATATTGAACAAGGTGTACTGGACTATGCAGGGGCTCACAGGCCATTATATTTAATAACTTCAGATATAAGCAAAGTTACTGATGAAGAAGTGGAGATGAATAAAAAATTGAATTTACAGGAGTACTTAACATTTAAAGAAATTAAAGCTGATAAATTATCTATTGGTGGGTTACAGTTAGAGGATCGGAGAAAATTTTCGAATCACAAAGTGAAAATGCCTAAAGACAGTATGTTCTACATTTTCTCTGATGGGTACATTGATCAGTTTGGTGGAGAAAGAAATAAGAAATTCATGACCCGCAGGTTCAGGAATAAGTTGGCTGAAATTCAATCATTAAGTGTCATGGACCAACGAAATGCTCTTGATGAAGAGATAGAAAGCTGGCGCGGAGGAACAGAACAGACTGATGATATTATTGTGATAGGGGTGAAGTTTTGAGTTGATGGACAATTAGGATTCAATTAATATGTTTCTGAAAAAGGTAGCCCCAACTATAAGTAACTAAAAACCCCGTACACCACAAAACTCATGAATGCTCTGTAATGCACGGGGAGTGAGGGATATATTTTAAGTATTAGTTTTTATTATTTGGTAGAGGCGATAGTAGATGCTAAATTTTTAATTTGGAAATACTCAAATTCTTTAGCTTGGGTTATATCGATGCACTTTGTAGAATGGCCAAAATCACTAAATGAAACTTCTCCAAGTATAAAATTCTCGACTTTTGAATAGTCATATTTGGCGAGGTAAGTAAGTTTTTCTTCTGAGCAATTGTAGGTAATTATATCTGCTATATCTGCAAACAAAGGGATCTGTATTTTTTCAATATTTCCTACAAGATCCATCTGATAAATGGTTATCTCGTTTAAGTTTTGAGTATTATTAAATTGAATAAAAAGAATTTTAGCTTCAACTACTTTTGTAAATCCATTGTTCGTTCCTAGGTCTTCAATTTCTTTTTCCCACACTTTTTGCATCCTGTTATCTAGGTAGGTAAATTTGTTTAGGTTTCTGATTAGAAAGCCTTGATCTTTAAGATCGGTGACTTCTTGTTCGGAAAGAGATGGTAAGTTATTTACTTTGCTAGTGAAAGAAGTTGCAAGTAACAGAAGAAGAAAAATGGAAAGTAGCTTCAATTCCTTTTATCAGTAAATTTGGTGGCAAAAGTAGGAGGGGGTAAGCTGAAATCATCAAAGGGGTTATTAACAAAAAAAGGGTGAGAATTATTTGTTTTTATTTACCAATGTTGTATTTCTCTGAAAACCAGCAGAGTAATAAAAAAGCGGTGATTAATTAAAACCACCGCTTTCGTTTTTATTCATGTTAATAAGTTCTATCTCGTAATAACAAGCTTATTATAATTGGTTGGTATTCCATCTACCAATAATATACAAGAATAGATTCCTTGATCATAATTATTTCCATTAAAGTGATATAGATTACTTCCTGGCTCTAAATCAATACTCTCTATTATTTTACCTGTTATATCGATAATGACAATTTTCGAAGACTTAACATTCTCAGGTAAACTGTACTCAATAGTTGTATTATCAGCAAATGGATTTGGATAAACATTAAATGTAACTTTGCAATCGTAGCTTCAAATATGCTACTCGTTGAATCTACAGTGATCATCAAGGTTACCGTATCTGTACATAAATTCAAATCCATCATGGATAATGTAACATTGTAAATTCCTGCTGATGAGTAGCTGTGTGTTGGGTTTTTTCCCAAACTTGTAGAGTCATCGCCAAAGGCCCACAAGTATCCCAAAATGAATGCATCACTGCTTGAGTTATTAGTAAAAGTTATTAGCTCATCAATACTAACTGTTGTACTGCTGGCAGTAAAGTCTGCATTGGTATTATCACAAAGTGAACTTGTATCACTTGGGAATATCAACAATGTAGCTGTAGCAGAGTCCGAACAACCAAAGTCAGTTGTTGCAGTTAATGTAACAGTGTAAGTTCCCGAATTTGAATATGTATGTGTTGGATTTTGAACGGAGCTTGTATTCCCATCACCAAAATTCCAATCCCAGGCATTTACAGAACCTAGACCATCTTCAGAATAATCGGTAAATACGATTTGTTGTCCAGCCTGCCCTATTCCAAAAAACGCATCACTTTCAAAATCAACGTACAAACTATCGCAAAGATCTATTGTTGAAGGATTAGTCCCTACAATAACTGATAAACTGGTTGTATCGCCACAACCCTCAATATTCCACACCACTAACGTGACTTTATAAACTCCGGAATCATCATATGTATGCTGTAATGTTGTACTATCGTTCCATGAAGAAGTACCATCTCCAAACATCCAATATGATGTACTTATGTTAATTGAATTATTAGTAATACCTAATGGAGTCGAAACATTAGCAACATAATTGGTATCCAAATCAAAATCTGCGATTGGCACCTCGTACACTTCAAATGCAATTGTATCTGATCCGGCTCCGCAAGCGTTATAAGCAAATAAAATTACTTCATATAGTCCGGGAGTATCGAAATAATGAGTTGGAGCGTCTTCAAACGAAACCGCACCATCACCAAAAGTCCACATGAGATAATCATAATTTTCTACATAAGAATTAAATGACTTGTAATTTCCTGCACAAATGTCATTACCACTTTCATCCCAGGCATTCACCTCAGGAACATTATTACTATTTACGTTGATTACCAGGGTATCGGTTGCTTGATTTGCACATCCATTGGTTGTAGTTAATACTAAAATGTATATACCGTTACCTGTATAGCTAATAGTAACATTTTTATCAGTTGAAGATGTTCCGTCACCGAAATCCCAATCGTATACAACTCCACCAAAACCCCAAAGTTCAATTTGATCTCCAGGGCATACCCATAAAGAATCGTCATCTCCATCATTTCAAGTAAGAATATCAGCATTTGCTGGCGCACTGCTTATAACCCTAACGGTGTCATAAAAAACTTTAATTCCTCCACATTCATTCTCCACAGTTACTTCAACA
>JAESSM010000013.1 GCA_016764115.1 Bacteroidia bacterium
ACAACTGACTAAACGTCATTGCGAAAGAGGTATGACTGAAGCAATCTCCGGCTTTGAGTTGTCTTCAGGAGAGTCTTGAATAATGTAACCGCATTTACGAATAACGTATGTCTGTCTGAGTTTATCGAAGACTGACTGGGAAAACTCTTAAACCATACTTCGATGAACTCAGTATGACTACCTGATCAAAACTATGTCCTCTAGATTTTGTAATTTTACACTTATAAACAGGCAATAATCCATTAAAATTCTACTGACAAATCCATTGGAATGGCTGTAACAGCAAAAATAATAGATGCAGATCGGGAACGAAAAGAAATACTTAGTCGCTATAAGGCTGTATTAAGAGCATGCAAGCCAAACATTGCTAAAAGTGATAAAAAGCTAATCAGGCATGCCTTCAACATCGCCAATGAGGCCCATGTTGAAATGCGCAGAAAATCTGGTGAACCATATATCTATCATCCTTTAGCAGTTGCAGAGATTGCTGGCAAAGAAATAGGGCTCGGAACAACTTCCATTATTTGCAGTTTATTGCATGATACCGTTGAAGACACCGATGTAACTCTTGATGATATACAACATGAATTCGGGAAGAAAGTCTCTGACATTATCGATGGCCTTACTAAAATAGACTCATTATTCGACCATAAAACCGATTCAATCCAGGCCGAGAATTTCAGAAAGATGTTGCTGACCATGGCAGACGATGTAAGGGTCATGCTTATTAAGCTAGCTGATAGACTTCACAATATGAGGACACTAGATGCGATGAGACGTGACAAGCAATTGAAGATCGCATCAGAAACAAAGTACATTTACGCCCCCCTTGCTCATAGACTGGGGCTCTATGCAATAAAAACAGAGCTCGAAGACCTTTCCATGAAATATACCGAGCCCGAAATGTATAGAAGTATTGCTAAAAAGCTTCAAACAAGTAAGGCTCAACGAAACAGATACATTAGAACATTTACTGAACCACTAAAAAAAGAATTAAAAGATAGTGGCTTGACTTATACAATACTTGGGCGACCAAAGGCAATAAATTCCATCTGGAGCAAGATGAAAAAACAAAAAGTGAGTTTTGAAAAAGTGTTTGATCTGTTTGCTATTAGAATAGTTATTGATACTGAACCTAAATATGAAAAGGCCGATTGCTGGAAGGCTTATTCAATTGTAACTGATTTTTACAGACCAAATCCTGACCGCTTGCGAGATTGGATATCTAACCCTAAAGTAAATGGATATGAAGCATTGCATACTACAGTAATGGGGCCTAAAGGAAGATGGGTGGAAATTCAAATAAGAACCGAAAGAATGGATGCAATAGCTGAAAAGGGACTTGCAGCTCATTGGAAATATAAGGAGACCAATGCTGATACTTCTTTAGATAATTGGTTGGCGAAAGTTAAAGATCTATTACAAAGCCCCGAAGCCAATGCAATGGATTTTGTGGATGACTTCAAACTAAATTTATTTGCCGAAGAAATCTATGTTTTCACACCAGCAGGGCAACTCAAGAAATTACCTGTAAATGCAACTGCCCTTGATTTTGCCTTCGATATCCATACAGATATCGGAATTAATTGCATTGGAGCAAAAGTCAATCACAAATTAGTTCCGTTAAGCCATAGGTTAAATAATGGTGACCAAATAGAGATCATTACCTCCAAAAAACAAAAACCAAAGGATGAGTGGCTCAATTATGTAGTAACTGCAAAAGCAAAATCCAGAATAAAATCATCCCTGAAAGATGAAAAACGATCGCAAGCCGAGTTTGGTAAAGCTAAATTAGAGCGAAAGTTTAAGCAACGTAAGCTTAAGATAAATGAATCAAATATTAACATATTGCTTTCCTACTTTAAAGTGACTAGCCCATTAGATCTTTATTATAACATAGAAACAGGAAAAATTGATCTTAAAAAGCTTGATGAATTTGAAACCAAAGGTGATCTTTTAAAACCTTCTAGGTCATCAATAGAAAGAAAAGAAAGTAGTGAAAGCACTACAAGTTCCACTAAAAGAAAAAAATCAGAATTATTATTAATTGGCGATGATCTTGATAAAATTGATTATAAAATAGCTAACTGTTGTAACCCCATTCCAGGAGACGATGTTTTTGGTTTTGTTACTGTTGATCAAGGGATAAAAATTCATAGAGTAAGCTGCCCTAACACGGTCGAGTTAATGTCAAACTACGCCTATCGTATAGTGAAAGCTAAATGGACCAATCAAAAGGAAATTGTTTTTCTTACTGGTCTTAGAATTACCGGCATTGATGATGTCGGCATCATAAATAATATTACTAAAGTAATTTCCAGAGAATTAAAGGTAAATATACGTGCCATCAATGTCGACAGTCTGGATGGAATTTTTGAAGGAACAATACTTCTTTTCGTGAATGACACTAAGCACTTGGATATACTTATTAAAGACCTAAAAAAGATAAAGGGTATCCTTACTATAGATAGGTTGAGTCCGGATGAATATTACTCAGCTTCCTAATCTAAACAGCAATTCGTCTTATTTAGAATAGCACTACCATTAATACCTATAAAGTTACTTGTTCCATCATTATTTATTTGTAATATTGTATCCTGTTTTTGACAAGGAAATAGTACAAAGCCAAACCAATGGCAACACTTAATCCAGATACATATAAAGAAGTAAAAAATATTTTCTCTGCTTTTTTAGAGCGAAAGGGACAAAGAAAAACTCCTGAAAGGTTCGCAATTTTAGAAGAGATATATTCAAGAAGCGATCATTTCGATGTTGAGTCTTTGTATGTTGAAATGAAGAACAAAAATTATCATGTGAGCAGGGCAACTGTATACAATACAATCGATCTGTTACTTGCATGTGATTTGGTGGTAAAACATCAATTTGGAAAGAACTTTGCCCAATATGAAAAGTCTTATGGATTCAAACAGCATGATCATATAATATGTGTTGATTGCAGAAAAGTTGTTGAATTTTGCGACCCACGCATTCAGCAGATACAATCTATGATGGCAGAGCTTCTAAATTTCACAGTAACACATCACTCATTAAACTTATATGGCATTTGTGGTTCATGCCAAAAAAACAGAGAGATCAATGAAAACAACACTGACTCAAGTCAATTAAATGAAAAGAAAACAATAAATAAATGAAGTACACTTTAGAAAATAAGGACAAAATAACAATAATCAAGTTGGAAGGTAACCTGATCAGTGAATACGAAAATAAGGCACTTTTAGATGAAGTTGATGAAATTATCAGTGATAACAAATCCTTTTTTATAATTGATCTATCTAAATTAGAAAATTTGAATAGTAGTGGACTAGGTGGGCTAATAACTATTCTTACAAAATCAAGAAAAGCAAATGGGGAAACCTATATTACNAATGTATCTGANAAGATCAAACANCTACTTATTATTACNAAGTTGAATTCTGTNTTCAACTTTGCNGAAAATATTGAAGATGCTGAANAACAATTAGCAAAGCAATATAAACCAGAAACTGTAAAACAAAATATTAAATTGTAAAATTAAATGGGNGTAGATGTATTACTAGGTCTCCAATGGGGAGATGAAGGAAAAGGTAAAATAGTTGATGTTTTATGTCCAAAATATGACGTGATCGCTCGCTTTCAAGGCGGCCCAAATGCAGGACACACACTAGAATTTAACGGATTAAAGCATGTGTTGCATACTATCCCTTCAGGAATATTTCATGAGAATATTATTAACATGGTTGGTAATGGAGTTGTCATTGATCCCATTACACTCAAGAAAGAAATTGAGGACTTAGAAAATCTTAACGCCAATCCTCGAAAGAATCTCCTTATATCCAATAAAGCACAGCTGATTCTCCCTACTCATAAATTGCTAGATGCAGTTACTGAAAAAGCAAAAGGAGATAAAAAGATCGGCTCCACATTAAGAGGAATCGGTCCAACATATAAAGATAAAATTGGAAGAACAGGAATAAGAATTGGAGACGTTTTTAATGCGGACTTCCAGGAAAAATACGATGTATTAAAAGAATACCACCTTAAAATTGCCGAGTTTCATGGAGATAAAAGTGAAATAAATGAAAGGGAGTGGTTTGATGCAATAGACTTTATTAAGGAATTAAACATTGTTGATAGCGAGCTATTAATAAACCAATACATCAAAGAAGGCAAAAAAATACTTGCAGAAGGAGCCCAGGGATCTTTATTAGATATAGATTTCGGGTCTTACCCTTATGTTACTTCTTCAAATACCATTACAGCAGGTGCATGTATTGGTTTGGGTATTGCACCAAGCAAGATTGGTAAAGTTTATGGAATTTTCAAAGCCTATTGTACCAGAGTAGGAAGTGGGCCTTTTCCAACAGAATTATTGAATGATGTAGGTGAACAATTAAGAAAAGCCGGCAATGAATTCGGCTCTACAACCGGACGTCCGAGGAGATGCGGTTGGCTTGATCTTCCAGCATTAAAATATGCCATAATGCTAAACGATGTTACTGAGTTGATCATGACTAAGGTTGATGTATTGAATGAGTTTGAAAACATTGAAACCTGTTTCGAATACTGCTCTGAAGATCAAAGGAAGGATATTATTTCCTTCAGTAATGGCACTTTATCACATTACAAACCGAATTTTAAAAATGTTCCAGGCTGGAACCAGAACCTTTCAAATATAAATTCAGGAAACGATTTACCTGGACCTTTAGAAGACTACATTAAATATATTGAAAAGGAAGTCGAGGTACCTGTCACTATGCTTTCAACAGGACCGGATAGGACTCAGATCCTTAAGAGAGACAATAGTCTTACTACAGCAAATGCTTAACCGGTTAACTTTATCGAACTTTCACCGTAATAATTCACAAATCTTACGTTTTACCTATTTCGAGTATTAAACTTGAATGATGTTTTGAATCGCAATATTAAACTACATATTGCCTCTCTCCTGTTTATTTGGATCATTACTCAACCTTTATTTGCACAAAAGGTTACTAAAATTCAAATAATAAATTCTAATACCCTAGAATATGATGAGCTAAAAGGTGATAAAATACGAAGGCTTATCGGAGAAGTGATCTTTAAACATGATTCCGTTTATCTTTACTGTGATAGTGCTTACATGTATGCTAATAATACCATTGATGCATTTAGCAATGTACATATTGAGCAAGGAGACTCTCTTGATATTTATGCAGACCTACTAAAGTACAATGGAAATTCAAAGCTAGCAGAGTTGCATCACAATGTGAAAATGACCGACAAGATCATGGTCTTAAAAACCGAGCGCCTGGATTATAACATGAAATCTAATGTTTCCTATTATACAAACGGAGGAAAAATAAAAGACCCTGAAAATGACCTGACAAGCATTAAAGGTTATTATTTCTCCCAATCAAAAACACTTTTTTTTAAAGATAGCGTGGAGCTGATCAATGAAAACTATACCATTTATTGTGATACTCTTAAATATCGCACAATTACTAAGATCGCATACTTTTATGGTCCTACGAAAATAATCAGCGATGAGAATACTATTTACTGTAATTATGGTTGGTATGATACAGAAAAAGAATTGTCTCAATTTAGTAAAAAGGCAAAGCTAGAATCAAAAGATCAAGTACTTAAGGCCGACAGCTTATATTATGACAGAAATAAAGGTTACGGTCAGTCATTTAAAAACATTTCATTGACAGATACTACTAAAGACATTATTATTAAAGGTGATTATGCAGAGTTCTTTAGAAAAAAAGACAGCACTATGGTAACCGGAAATGCTTTGCTTATTCAATTAATGGAAGATGATTCATTGTTTTTACATGCTGATACTCTGATGGCTATGTACGACAGCTCTAAAAATGGAAGAGTATTGTTTGCCTATCATCATGTAAAAGTATATAAAACTGACCTTCAGGCCGCTTGCGATTCCTTGGTTTATTCTTTCTATGATTCAACGATGAAGTTTTACACTGAGCCGGTAATTTGGTCAGAAGAAAATCAGTTAACTGCAGATTTCATCACTCTAAACCTGACAAGTAACTCAATCGACTCATTGAACCTTTATGACAATGCTTTCATTACCTCTGAGGTTGACAGCCAAAACTTCAATCAAGTAAAAGGAAAACAAATGGTCGGTTATTTTAAAGATAATGCCATTAACAGGATGTTTGTATATGGCAATGGGCAAAGTATATATTACGCTTTGGAAGACGAAGAAAGTAATAACATCTTAGGCATCAACAAAGCAGATTGCACAAATATGATATTACGGTTCAAAAAGAACAAAGCTCAACAGATAACATTCTTAACAGAGCCAGCTGCTACACTTTATCCTGTAGAAAAATTTCCAAAAGAAGAATTGTTTTTGAAAGGGTATAACTGGCAAGATCATCGCAGGCCAAAATCAAAAAATGACATTTTCATTAAAAGTGAAGTTCTCAAATCTTCATCATCTCAAAATTGATCGATCCAAAAATAATTACCACAACTTTTGCGTTATAGATTTAATCTAATCAGTTAAAAGGATCATTCATTTATTATTTAGTGCTTTTCCACATGCTTTTGTTGAAAAGTATACTCCTCCAAAAGGTACCTAATATCTATCTTTACAGTTGAATAGAACGCAATGAAAAACGTTATTTTTCTAACTGTTTTACTCCTTTTTGGATTCGAAACAGTTTTCTCACAAAAAACCTCCAGCGATCTAGGCCCCGTAAATGCTTATGAAAAGGGATTAGAATTGTACAGAGATGGCAAATTCGGTTCAGCTCAAGTTCAATTTAGTAAAGCACTGCAAAATGCTGATCCCACCTCCAACGCAATTCACCAAAATTTTGAACAAGAGGCGGCATATTACAACACAATGTGCGCATTAAATCTTTATCACAGCAATTCTGAAAAGCTGTTGATGAATTATTTAAAGGATTATCCAAACAGTCCCAGAATCTCTCATACTCATTTCAATTTAGGTCGGCTTTACTTCAGGCAAAAAAGGCACACAAATGTTATTCAGAGCCTTAGAAAAGTAAATATATACCATTTAGATAATCACGAAATGTCCGAGTTATACTTCAAACTCGGTTACAGTCATTTCAAAAAAAGAGATTACAAAGAAGCTAACAGGGCATTTTTTGAGATCAAAGATCTACCAAACAAGTATTCCTATCCCGCGAACTACTACTATGGTTACAGCGCTTACATGAACGGTAATTATCCCGTTGCTCTTGAGAGTTTCATTAGAATTAAGGATGTAGAAGCTTACAGCAAGGTCATTCCCTACTACATTGCTCAAATTTACTTTTTGCAGAAAGATTACCCACGATTGATCTCTTATGGAGATGAAGCGTTACGTGTCCACAAATTAAAAAATGAGAACAGGATACAGCAGTTGATTGCGCAGGCGTATTATGAAATGGAAGATTACAAAATGGCGGCAAAACATTTCGAGGAATATATCACTAAAGAACGCAACATTACTCCAAATGATATTTATCAGTTTGGTTTCTCGCTTTACAAGATCAAAAAATACAAGAAAGCTGCATTTGCATTTGAACAAATAATTGATGGTAAAGATAATCTTGCTCAAAATGCTCTGTTCTTCCTGGGAAGTTGTAACATAAAATCTGGAAATAAAAGAGATGCTCGAATTGCCTTCAGCAATGCTGCCAAGCTAGATTTTGATCAGTCGATCAAAGAAAATTCAGAATTCAATTATGCCAAACTATCCTTTGAATTAGCTTACCATCAGGTTGCTGTTAAATCACTCCAGGAATTCATCAATAAATATCCCGATAGTAAAAATGCCGATGAAGGCAGGGAAATACTGAGTAACGTTTTTTTATCAACAAAGAATTATAAAGATGCGCTTCCGTTATTAGCAGCGATTAAGAAGCGAACTCGGAAAATAGACGAGGCACATCAAAAAGTGGCATACTATAGAGGCATAGAAGTATATAATAGACGCAAATATGATGATGCAATTAAATTATTTAACCTTTCTCTTAAATTTCCTAAGAATGATGAAGTAAAATCTTTGAGTCATTTTTGGAAAGCAGAAACTTACTATAAGTTAAATGACCATGAAAAGTCTATAGATAGTTACCTTGATTTCTTCAGCACTAAAGGAGTTGAGCAAAATAATCAATACCAAATAGCCTATTACAATTTAGCATACAATTATTTTAAAAAGGAGAATTATTGGAAAGCATTAAAGTATTACAAAGAATACATTTGGGATGCTGAAAATGACAATTCACCACCTGATAATCATCCTCTCGTTACAAGGGAAAACCTAATAAATGATGCAATAATGCGTTCAGCAGATTGCTGCTTTATATTGAAAAAATATGAAGCCGCAGTAAAATATTACGACCAGGTAATTGTTGATACCGCAACTGGAACGGACTATGCGCTTTTCCAAAAGGCATTGATCCTTGGATTGCAAAACAACCCTGAGGAAAAGATACAAACGATGTATGAGGTGGTTAACACTCATACAGAATCTCCTTATGTAGATGATGCTTTATATGAAATTGGAAACACTTATCTGGTTATAAATATGAATGATAATGCCATTGATGAATATACCAACATCATTAAAAATCATCCTAATAGCAGCTACATTAAGAATTCCTTATTAAACCTTGGATTGATCAACTACAATAACGGCAAAGACAAAGAAGCCCTGGAACACTATAAAGAAGTTGTTGTTCAATATCCACGTACAAAGGAAGCTAAAGAAGCCATTAGCGGCATCAAAAATATTTATGTTTCCCTGGGAGATGTAGACAAATACATTAAATATATTGAGGATAGTGTTCCTTATGCATCTATAGGAATATCCGAGCAAGACTCCATTACATATGAAGCTGCAGAATTAAGATACATGAAAGGAGATTGTGGAAAGTCTATTGGAGATTTTGCGAACTACTTAACCAAATTTCCGGAAGGTTATTTTGCTACCAATGCGCACTTCTATAAAGCTGAATGCGAGTACAAAACAGGAAACAATGAAGCCGCATTGGAGGATTACAAATATATAACTGAGCTACCAAGAGATATTTTTACAGAAAAAGCGCTATACCAATCTGCCACTATCAATTTTGCTTTCAAAAATCATGTAGATGCGCTTTTGAATTATGAAAATTTGGAACAAATTGCTGAGTATAAAAAGAACATCGTAAAGGCCCGTTTAGGAAAGATGAAATGTCATTTCTACTTAGGTAACAATCAGTTGGCAATTCTTAATGCTAATAAAGTATTAATGTATAACAAGTCTTCTGAAGATGCACTGACTGAAGCTCACCACTTTTTGGGTAGAGCTGCACTTTCAATGGATAGCCTAGATATTGCGAAAAAAGAATTTACAATAACCAAGGCTTCTCTTTCGGAAATAGGTGCAGAAGCACATTACAACCTGGCACTGATCGAGTATAAAAAAGAAAATTACGCAGATTCAAAGGATATTATTTTTGAACTCAACAGCAGAAGGCCTCCCGTTGATTTTTGGTTAGCAAAAGGATTCGTTTTATTGGCATTGAATTATGTTAAGCAAAACGATTTCTTCCAGGCAAAGCACACATTACAAAGCATCATTGACAACTATAATGGTGATGATGAAATAGTATCAATAGCTAAAACTAAACTACAAGAAACCAAGGCATCGGAGCAAAACTGGCTTGAATCAGAACTTAGTAAAAAAGACACAACTGATGAAGAAGTAGAAATACCGTTGCCGGACTCCATGGATATTGAAACAGACCACAATACTCAAAACGATTTAGGTTTATTAGACAATGAACATTAAGAATTACTATAAGCTATCGATTCCTTTGATCTTATTAGGGGGCATATTGCTTTTAACTGCTTTCCTTACAAATTCCAATGCTCAAACTGGTGAAGGAGACAAACTCATCAAAACAGAGGCAATAGATATCATTAAACCATATAAACCAACTTTGTCAGAAGCATATAAATTGTCCACGAATCCCAAATTGGATATTTCTGATAATGTTAAACCCAACTTGAAATACAATGTCAATCCCAAGGAATTGGAAATACCTTTTGCAACAGGAAGAATTAAACCTGCGAGGATGAAATCGGAAAAAATTCCCAACCTGCATAATTTCTACGCTAAAGCCGGTTTTGGAAGATTTACTACTCCGGTTGCCGAGGTTTATTATAATAACAAGTGGTCAAGAGATTATTCAGTTGGTGCTTACGCAAAACACTATTCCAGCCAGGGGCAAATTGCTAATTCTTCTTTTAGTGATAACAATGTTGGAGTTTACGGTAAAAAGTTCTATAACCGGTACACCATTGGCGCAGGATTGGATTATTCACGAAATACTTTGAACTTCTATGGCATCGATCCTGAAAACATTTCTACAAATATTCAGATCTCTAATCAGTTGTTCAATAGCGTTAGTGCCAAGACCAGGTTCGCTACCAATTTTAATCCAAAAAGCAAATTGAACTATGAAATTAATGCTGGAGTTTACAGATTCTTTAACAAATACAGTTCAATGGAAGATAACCTGACAATTGCGGGTAATATTACCAATAAAATTGCTCCGGATACTTCTCTTAATGTTAAAATAAAGGCGGATATATCAACATATCAAAACGATGAAGGCAAACAGGGAAACACTTTGATTTATATAACTCCCAAATATAAAATGTCATTTTACAACCTGAGAATCAGTGCTGGTTTTAATTTTGTGAATGAGTCTACTACATCTAATAAAGTTCACTTTTATCCGGTAGCTGATTTGAGTTACAAAATCTCAGGCAATTATCTTATTGCTTATGGAGGAATGACCGGTAATTTACAAAAGAACAGTTTCAAGTCTTTTGCACATGATAATCCTTTTATTAACGATATAATCACTTTAAAAAACACAAATACTAAATTGCATTTCTTCGGAGGTATTAAAGGCATCATCAATAACTTCACTGATTACAACCTTACTGCTAATATCCAAAATGTAAATAATATTCCATTCTTTATTACTGACCTGTCTTCAGAATTCGCCAACCAATTCGACATTATTTATGATAACGGTACCATTTTTAACTTTAGCAGTCAAGTAAATTGCCATAGATCGGAAAAGTTAAAGCTAAACTTACGCGGTGATTTCTTTAAATACAGTTTAAAAACGGAAGAGAAAGCTTGGCATACCCCATCTCTTACTTTAAAATTCACTGGTTATTATTCCATCGGAAACAAGATTAACCTCTCAGGTTCGGTTTATGCCATCAACAAAACATATTCAAAAATTAATTCCCCCTCACTTATCAAAGAATATAACGGATTTATTGATGCTAACTTGGGTGTAGAATACAAATATTCTAAGGCGATTTCTGCATTCATCGACATGAAAAATATAGCCAACAAAAACTACTATTTGTGGCATAATTATCAGTCCTCAGGATTCAATATAATCGGTGGCGTGAAATACGCATTTTAACACGGTTTCCCCTTGCTAAATCCGTGAAAATCAAGTATCTTTGGTACTCTTTTCAATAAGGTAAATTTTACCAAAAATGGCAGAAAAAGACGAAAAAATAGT
>JAESSM010000150.1 GCA_016764115.1 Bacteroidia bacterium
AATGCATTGCATCAACATAAAGAACAAACCGTTGTTCGAGATGGTATGGATATCGCACTGTGCAACATCAACTTAGCAGAAAAAAAGGTGGAATACGCAGGTGCTCATAACTCCTTGTACATTTGCCGGAATGGAGAAAAAAATCATGAAGACATCGAGATCATCAAAGCTGACAGATTGGGCATTGGGGGTGAGCAAATGGAAGAAGGACGAAAATTTACTAATAATACTATTGAACTTAATCAGGGCGATACCACTTATATGTTCTCTGACGGATTTCCTGACCAATTTGGCGGGCCTAAGAATAAAAAATTTGGTCCCAGAAGATTTAGAGAGCTATTATTGAATATTCAGGAGAAAGCCATGAAAGAACAGGAAGGTATATTAGATGACGCTATAGTTAAGTGGATGGGAAATTATGAACAAACAGATGATATTTTGGTGATTGGGGTGAGGGTATGAGCGGGATGCGTGTTGCGATATGCGTTATGCCGGTTGCATTCTGAACTAAGAAGTTTATATTATATGATATTAGCTCCCAAGAGAAAGTCATAACACATACTACTCAACTCGCATAACGCATCACTCAACAGGTTCTTTGTACTCGATCATTGTGTTTTGTTCGAAGTCGTAATGAGTGGTTCTGCGCAATTCATAGTAATTTACCCAGAAATTTCTTAAAGATTCCACAAAACTCCTTTTAGACTGGTCTTTTTCGGCTAATGCAATATTTAGATCAGTGATAACAATTTTACCTATTAAATACCTTTGTTTTGTTACTTCGTATCGCTTTTGGGCTATTGTATCTGCTTTTTGAGCGATGTAAAGCTGGTCTCGTTGCATATTGAACTGCATCACCTTTAGATAAATGCTTTGATCATAATCAAGCATTTGTTGCTCAGTATTTGTTCGAAGTAAGTCGCTGTTTGCCTCTGCCATTTTTATTTGCGCTTTTGAACGTCCCCAATCAAATATAGGAAGTTGAATACCCAAGCGAAATCTCTCCTGATCATTCGGGTTGCTATATAGGTCATTCAGATCATTGGAACTCTGGGTAAGTCCATAAGTAGCATATAATTGAACATCAAAACGGTTTTCACGCTTTGCTTTTAGTACATCTCTATCAGCTTCAATGAGTTGCCTTCTATAACCTAGCATTTCCTGGCTGTTTTGCTTGGCCAATTCAATCGCTTTATCAACATCTACTTGAAAATCAGGAATATCCCGAGGATTTATCAATTCAATCTTAGATATATCCTTTAATCCTAAAAAAGACTTCAATTTTAATGTCGAAGTCTGTAGCTCAAGTTTTGACTGAGCTAATGCAATATTAGAATTCAAGACACTCAATTCCATTTGCAACAATTCGTTCTCTGCAATTTTACCAAGGTTATACCTTCCTTGTGTAATTTTATAAAGCATATCATTATTGGCCTTATTCATTATAGCAATATCAAGGTTGATAGCAGCACGTAGTAGATCGAAGTAAAGATTAGTTGCATTTACAGCCACTCCTTCAATGTCTTCTATATATTTTCTTTGAGCCTCTTCAAATAGTAAAGGCTCAATTTTTTGCTGCCACCTCCAATTATTAAAAGAAAATAGAGGCTGGGTATAACCGATTTGAATGGGAGTAGTTAAGTATGAAGTGCTTTTGTTATTTCCGATAAGGTCAATTCTCTGCAAGTTTGAAGATAAAAACACATTACCTCCTGTAAATCCTACATTTTGGCTCACATTTAGATTTAAATTAGAATTGGCCGAGCTGGTTTCTATAAATGCTTCTGAGCCATCATCCAAAGTAATCCTGGAAATCGATCTGTTAATATCAGGTGCTGTAGCAGATAGGTCAACCAAGGGCCTGTAATTGGCTTTGTAAGACTTATATTTCCAATAACTATTCTTGAATCTATTATTGGCAGATCCTGCATCAGGAGAATGTATTTTGGCTCTTTCCACAACCTCCGTCAATGTCATTGTTATGGAGTTTTCTAAATTTTGAGCATTAGCAACTATGGAGCAACAAGTTATCACTATAACAATAGAGAAAACTATGCAGCTAACACCGTGCTTAATTAACGATTTATTACGGGTTACGGGTTGCAAGTTTCGGCTTACTTTTCCAATCACTCTCAACATATTGTATGAACTTATTGATTTTTCTACCTAATTTATCATATTCCTCAATCATTTGAGTAAGCTGCTCATCACCAAAATGAATGTCGTTTATCATGTTTAATTGAGAAATTGCCTCATCACAAGAAGAATGTGCAAAGATCAAGAACCTGATAAACTCATCTTTATATCTTCTTCTTCCAAATCCCTCAGCAATATTGTCTTTAATACTTTTTGAAGATCTGCGAATTTGGCTTCCCTGCTCGTATAACTCATATTTTGGCAATTTCATTGTCATTTTATGAACCCTAATTGCCAAATCATATGCCAACTGATATATTTCTAATTCTCTATAGCTTTTCATCAATTATTAAACTTTCACAATAAAATTTGACTCGCAACCAAAAACCTGGAACACGGAACTTGAATGAATTACTCATGCCTTAATGAAACGACCGGATCTTGCTCTGCTGCACGCTTTGCCGGCATAATACCAAATATCAAACCCACTGCTGCAGAAACTCCAAATGCTATAATTACTGAGGCGCTTGTTACAATTGTTTTTATCTCAAATACATGTTCTACTACATAAGCCAAAACCACTCCTAGTACCACTCCAATTAAACCACCGGTGAGGCTAATTAATACACTTTCAGTCAAAAATTGATACACTATATCCTCTTTTCTAGCGCCAATACTTAGTCTTATACCAATTTCTTTTATTCGTTCCAGTACTGATGCCAACATGATATTCATAATACCAATACCTCCTACTACAAGCGAAATTCCTGCAATTGCTCCAAGAACGATATTAAAAATATCTTTCGTTTTCTGTTGTTGTTTTAGCAGCATTTCAGGGACAGAGATCTCAAAATCCTGAACCCCATAGTGCCTTCTTTTAAGCATTCTGGAAATTACCTCTGTAGTAGATGATAAAAAGGAGGTCTCCTTAACTTGTACCACCAATTTATCTAATTGATGATAGTTTTTCGGCTTGACATCTTTTGATTCCTCATCATTTCTATTATTGGAAGCCTTTAAATTAGAGATCAAAGCACGATTCTTAAATCTTATAAGCATGGTTTGTACTGGAACATAGATATCCTTGTTATAATCACGAATGTTCAGATTCTTTATAGCATTTTCTGAAATTTGCTTTGATTTCAAAATACCTATTACTTTAAGCCATATTTCTCCACATTTTATCCATTTTCCAAGGGGGGATTCCCTTTTAAAAAATTTAGATTTCACTCGATTACCTATAATACAAACCGCTTTACCAGCAATAGCCTGATTTTCAGAAAATATCCTACCCTTTCCCAATTTAAAACTATAGAGATCAAAAAAATTAGCATTAACTCCAACAAGTTTGATATCCTCCATTATTCCGGAACGAACCGCAAATGTTTCATAGACAACTTCCGGACTTACCATTTTTACTGAGGGTATCACCTCCACCAAACTTTTCGCATCCTGAAGGCTTAGTCCTGGTGAAAATTTCTCTTTGTCTCTTTTTCCTGATTTACCATTAGAATATTCCTCCTTAGTTTTCACAATTGGATTGATAACAATATTATTAACTCCTACCAATTTTATTTGATTGAGAATTTCCTGTTGGGCCCCATTTCCAATTGCTAACATGGAGATTACCGCAGCCACGCCAAAAATAATTCCAAGAGCTGTAAGCATAGCCCTTGTTTTATTGGCCATGATTGAATCCTTTGCTAAGATTAAGTTAAATAACAGCTTTTGCATAAAATGGAATTAGGTAAAATCTATTCGGATAGAAAATTAATACCCAACTTATCTGCATTACTTGGAGTTGAAAGAAAAACAGCATCACCTTCCTCTAATCCTTTTTCAATAACCGCTTGATCCTCATTAGTGATACCTATTATAACTTCTTGTTTTGTAGTATTAAAAATGGATTCTTTAAAAACATAAGTAAGACTATCATTACTATGAATGCATTCTAATGGGACATATAAAACATCTTCCAAAACCTTCGTAATAATGGTATTACTCGTGGTCATTGCCGGACGCATTAGAGTATCAGGCTTATCCACTTCAATTTTCACTTCAAATACTTTGGCATCTGAATTTTGTAATTGTTCCCCCACATTAGCAACAGAGATCACTTTCCCTTCATATTTCACATTAGGAAATGCATCAACTCCAATCTCAACTTTTTGCCCTGCTTTCACTTTGCTGATGTCAACTTCATTGATATAAGAGTTAGAGATCATTTCTGAAAGATCAGGTAAAGTTGCAACTTCAGGCTGCCAGGGACTGATAGACGATCCCACTTTTTTCTTTGAGCCATCCCACTCTCGTGCATAGATCAACATACCATCTTTTGGGGCCTTGATCTTAAATTTTTCATACAACTCCTCCATAAAAGAAAGTTTTTCTTGCTGTTGTAATAAGGTTACGAATACTTCACCGGTTTTGGCTTTTGCTAAAGCAGTTTTGATCTCGTAATTTATAATCGCTTCTCTATATGCCCTTTTGGCTTTATCTAAATTGATCTTTGCTTGACGGATAGTAGCAGGCGGCTCATATGTAGATTGTTCTAAAGCTATTTCACTCTCTTCTAAAGCAAAATTGAGGTTTACCAACTCATCACGGCTTCCTCTCATATCAAGTGCCGTATCAAGTTTGGTTTGAACGTATTGAGCTTCTAGTTTTTTAAGTTCGCTTCCTAGTTCACTGATCTTGCTTGTTAATTCCGATCTATCCAATGTGGCTATATAATCTCCTTCCTTAACAATAGTTCCTTCAGGAATAAGATCTATTATATTTACATTCCATATTCCAGCACTTCTAATTCCCCCCGGGCCAGTAATGTCTTCTGAGTTTTTGGCCTGTAATTCTCCGGTTGTAATCACATTGACCCTAAATTGGCCTTTTTTCACCTCAATTCGAATATCTTCACCATTTTCGTCAGCTGAATCCCCAAACGACCAGAATAAAATAACAGCAACAACGATTACAACAATTCCATATATGGTTTTTTTGCTTAACTCCATTTATTATATTCTAAAAAATATTGATTTTACTTCCAATTTATATGTTTCCTATACAATGTGACAATTGTTAAACGTAATAATAGCTACAAAATGTTCTAAATTATCTAAAAAAGTACATTATCCTATAGGGAAATGTAGTAGAATGCATATTTAAACCCATCACTAGTAATCCCTTCTCAAGTTATGTTGTGACAAAGATAAAAAACACAAAGTTAATTAAATACGTCATCTGCCTCTGTATTATATATATTTGTTTTATAAAATGGAGCAATAGCCACTAATTATAAAAGCCAAAAATCATGAAAAAAGTACTCGTATTTTTCTTCTTCATTTATCTAACTTCAATAGTACTGACAAATATTAGTTATGCTGGTGGAAAACAAATTTGGGAATCATCAGTAACAACTATTCATATTCAAAACATTGCTAACCAGGAATATCAAATGACCGTTACAGCAATGGGATATGATTACGCTAAAGCAGAAATGTATGAATCTGCGGAATTAGAAACAGAATTGACACCAGGTAAAGAAGTGAGTTTAAGAATGTATAGAAATCTTATGACCAAGGATATTAAAATTACTAAAGAAAATAACATGGTTGAATAATAATTTAGGTTAACAATAAGAGCCCTCATAGTCCCCGCTATGAGGGTTTTTTATTTACTATCTTTTTTCGATATTATCAGATATTGCCTAACAATCTTCTCCGGCAGTTTTTAGTCATTCTTGTCAATATCTGCAACCTGTTACTAATGTTTTGCGTATTTAATAATAAGTTAACGCTCATTTTCAGCCACTAAGGTATTGTGATCATCCTCAGTTTTATTATTACTTTCATAAATAACACTGGAATTGATTAAAATACATCACAAAAGGTTATTAGGAAGATAGTCAGAAATGCGAAAAATCATTTTACTCAAAATCGTAATAGTGATCGCCTTAAAAAAACTAAAATTCTAACAACTTTACTAAGCGGAATTTGGTATTTAATTAAATATTTGCAATTATTAAGTTGCTACTGATAATATGCTCCTGATGAAACAAAAGACACAAAAGTTCTTTAGTAATTTGTACTACTCGTTTCCAGTACAATTGTTTCTTCTTCAAATGAAGAAGCATCTACTGCTATTGTCTTTCTGGCTTTTGCTTCTATCCATGATACTGCAGGCCTCATTCAAGATGTTTGGTATTCCTTACCTATTTCTGGATCCTGAATATTTGGGTAAGGTTGATTTTTGGAGTTTCCTTGTATTAGGGCTCTTTTTTGGAGGATTCATCATGGCATACAATATCGCAAGTTATATATTGAATGGATTTAGGTTTTCATTTCTCGCTACACTTTCGCGACCATTCTTTAAATATTCTCTGAATAACTTTATACTACCGTTCGCCATATTCATAATTTATTGCATTGCCATCGTTAAGTTTCAGGCCAATAATGAATTGCGGTCGACCTATAGCATTCTAATGCACATTTCGGGCTTAACCGTAGGCACTTTGTCTATAGTTATTTTGGTTATTACTTATTTCTTCAATACGAACAAAGACATTTTTAAAATGTTCGGAGTTGAATTTAGTGACCAAAAAAGCAAACTTCAAAAGCATAGAAAAATTGTAATGAAGAAAGACCTTGAATGGAGTAGTCTTCATGAAGAAAATAGGGATTGGAGAGTAGATAACTACTTAGGACTAGGTCGCTTTCCTTCCATACTAAAACTACAATTGGTTAGAGGTACTGAACACTACGATCCTGAGATTTTAAAATCTGTATTTAAGCAGAACCATAGTAATGCCTTACTAATCCAATCCATAGCGTTTGTGACATTGTTAGCATTGAGTTTATTAAATGATTATTCAATATTTCAAATACCAGCCGGAGCAAGTATTCTCTTGCTGCTTTCAATTATCATGATGTTTCTTGGAGCTATCAGTTTTTGGTTACGGGGGTGGAGAACTACCATATTTATATTAGTGATCATAATCGTAAACATCCTATTTGGAAAGGATTTTTTTAATAGCACCAAAAAAGCATACGGGTTGGATTACGATTCAGAATATGCTATTTACGACAACGATCATGTACTAAAGAACACTCACCAAGGAGTTGTTAGCAGTGATATTGAAAATACCATAGAGATATTGAATAATTGGAAACAGAAAGTAGCTAATAAATATCAAAACAAGAAACCCAAGCTTATAGTTATATCAGCAAGTGGTGGTGGATTACGCTCAGCATTATGGACAATGAGAGCGTTGCAATATACTGATAGTGTAACAAATGGTAACTTGATGGACCATACTGCTTTAATTACGGGAGCTTCAGCTGGTCTTATAGCTGCAAGTTATTATAGAGAACTTTACTACCGGCAAAATATTGGAAAGCTGAAAAGTCGCTACAATGTTGAATATCTTGATAACCTGTCAGGCGACATGTTGAATCCCGTGGCTTTCAGTATGTTCGTTAACGATATGTTCCTACCGATCCAGAAATTCAATGACGGTAAATACAGCTACATAAAAGACCGAGGATATGCATTTGAACAGAAAATTAATAAAAACACCAATTTCATGCTTAATAAAAGGTTGGGAGATTATAAAGAAATTGAAAGAACTGCTGAGATCCCTATGGTTATTATTACTCCCACTATTTTAAATGATGGTAGAAAATTGCTCATCTCACCTCAACCGATAAGTTATCTTACATCTGCTGCAAACAGTGTCCTTAATTATTCTACAGATATTGATGCAATAGAATTTACTCGTTTCTTTGAAAAGCAAGATGCATTTAATTTAAAATTCACAAGTGCATTACGAATGAGTGCTACTTTTCCATATGTAACTCCAACTATATCACTGCCCAGTGAACCATTAATGGATGTTATGGATGCAGGTATTCGTGACAATTATGGAATGGAAACGTCTATTCGCTTTTTAAATGTTTTCAAAGACTGGATAAGTATTAACACAAGTGGTATCATCCTTGTACAAATAAGAGATACTGAAAAAATACGTCCTATTAAAGAAAACAGAGCAAAATCAATACTTGATAAATTCGTCAACCCATTAAGTGGATTTACCAATAACTGGGCTCAGTTTCAGGATTATAATCATGACAATTTCATTTATAGCGCAAAAAGCTGGTTTTCAGGCACATTTGATGTGATCCGGTTTCAGTATATTCCTGAAAATGTTCATGAAAAGGCGGTTCTAAGCTGGCATTTAACTACCAGGGAAAAGCATAAGATAAAACGCTCTATTTACAGAATACAAAATCAAAAAGCTATAAACAAATTGAAAGCACTTTTACATCTGGAACAGGGGGGACTGATCACGGAGAATATGAATATTGAAGATGGCAAATAGGTTATTTTATATCTTTTGAGGCTGTCTCAAAAGTCCATTTTCCTGTCATCCTGAAGAATGAAGGATCTTGTTACATCTTGATAAACTGGAAACAAGATTCTTCACTACGTTCAGAATGACACAGATTTTTTACTGCCGAGACAGCTTCTTTTTACTGCATTTGCTAACATAAAAAAAGCCGAAGCAGGAGGACACATGCTTCGGCTTTTAAATTGTATCTGTAATGCTAATCTACATTGTCATGAAGAAACGAGTTGTTATTAGGACGCAAATTGGTATCATCTTTGTCCTTGTCATCACCATCATTGCTCAATGTAAACCGTGACATTTGCTCTTCAGAAGAATGAGGAACGCTATCTAAGTTTACATCTTTTCTCACATAAGCAGGTTCCTTTTCCAAATCTGTAACACCGGAAGGAGTTCTTAATTTCATACTCAATTCTTTCAACTTATTAATTCTGTCCTGAGATTTTTGTTCTAATTCTTCATTAGAAACTTCTTCCCTTTGAATTGTTGGCTCCGGTGGTCCAGCAACAATTTCATCAGTTTTTTCATGTATACCTTTAGAATCATCTTTAAATTCAGTTTTTTGCCACACTCCCTTGGAATGGTCAAACATAAAAGTTCCCTGTACAATATTCTTATCTTTATTCTGCTTTAATTCCGGCTCTGTTTGGTTTTCTTCATCCATATTCAGAGTATGTACAGTTCTTTCGTTAACATCTTCATCCAGCATTCTCACAATTTTTTGAGGTTCTATATTTTCTTGTTTATATAACTGATCATTGGTTTGGAAACCAGTTGCTATAACAGTAACACCCACTTTCTCTCCTAATGATTCATCCGTGCCATTACCCCAGATCATTTCCGCTGAAGAACCACATTCGTCTTGAATGTATTCGGTTATCTGGCTGATCTCATCCATGGTTATTTCTCTGCTGCCAGAAGTTATATTCAACAAGATATCTTTAGCACCAATAATGTTATTATCATTTAATAGCGGAGAATTAAGTGCTAATTCAACCGCTCGTAATGCCCTGTCTTCACCTTCTGAACTTGCAGAACCCATTATTGCTACACCACTATTTGTTAATACTTTTTTAACATCTTTAAAATCAACATTGATGTAACCAGCAACAGTAATTATCTCAGCTATTCCTTTAGCAGCAGTGGTCAACACGTTATCTGCATGACCAAAAGCTTCTGATAAAGTAAGGTTGCCATATACTTCCTTTAATTTATCATTACTTATTATCAATAATGAATCAACATTGTCTTTTAATTGGTTAACACCTTCCAAAGCCTGGGTTCTTCTTAATCCACCTTCAAAACCAAACGGCAAGGTTACAATACCTACTGTAAGAAGTCCAAGATCTTTAGCTGCTTTTGCAATAACAGGGGCACCACCGGTTCCGGTTCCACCTCCCATACCCGCGGTAACAAATACCATTTTGGTATTCTCGCCTAGAATTGAGTTGATATCTTCCAGGCTTTCTTCTGCTGCCAACTTGCCAATTTCAGGAGTTGAGCCAGCGCCCATTCCTTCAGTAAGACTGGCACCCAGTTGTACTTTGTTTGGCACCGGACTTAAATCCAATGCTTGTTGATCTGTATTACAAATGACAAAGTTGACACCTGTAATACCTTGTTTGAACATGTGGTTTACGGCATTGCTGCCTCCCCCACCAACACCAATCACTTTAATGATCGATGATTGTTCTTTTGGTAAATCAAATTTCATTTTGAGTCCTCCTTATTTAATTTAAATAGTTTTTAGTTATTAGTTGTAGTTATTTTTCAAAGTCCTTATCGTCTTCAAGTAGCCACTCTTGTCCTTTTTTGATAATAGAATCAATCCATTTTCCACTGCTACTCCTTTGTGAATGTGATGCTACCAGCTGCTCATTTTGCCTATCGAGTGATTGAAATCCATTGATAACCAACCCTACACCCGTAGAATACATTGGACTCTTTACTTCTTCTATCATTCCTTTTGTTAAATGCTCGTTAGGATAACCAACACGCGCATCCATACCCGTAACATATTCTATTAGCTGCGTAATGTGTTTCAATTGAGCTCCACCACCTGTTATTACTATACCAGCTATTAGTTTCTTTTCATATCCCGAGTTTTTGATCTCATAATAAACTTGCTCTATAATTTCTTCCAGGCGCGCTTGAATGATATGAGCCAGGTTCTTAACCGAAATTTCTTTGGGTTCCCTACCTCTTAACCCCGGAATTGCTACAATTTCATTCTCTTGATTTTCACTTGCTAATGCAGAACCAAATTTGATCTTCAACAATTCGGCTTGATTGTGAATTATTGAACAGCCTTCTTTTATATCTTCAGTTATACTATTTCCACCGAAAGGTATAACAGCAGTATGTCGTATTATTCCATCCTGAAATATGGCTGTATCAGTTGTACCACCCCCGATATCTACCAATGCTACACCGGCCTCCTTTTCTTCTTCACTAAGTACTGCGTTAGATGAGGCCAAAGGTTCTAATACCATACTATTAACATCCAGCTCGGCTTTGTTAACACATTTATTTATATTGTTAATTGCTGTAACCTGACCAGTTATGATGTGAAAGTTGCCTTCTAATTGAACTCCTGACATCCCTATCGGGTCTTTAATTCCCGGTTCATTATCGACTATATATTCTTGTGGGAGTACATGCACGATCTCTACTCCAGGCAACATTATTATTTTATACATATTGTCAATCAGCCTGTCTATATCTTTTTGACTTATCTCTGAATCAACGTTATCTCTGGTAATCGAACCTCTGTTCTGTAGACTCTTAATATGCTGACCTGCAATACCTACGTTCACAACTTTAATAGCCACACTCGATTTTGTTTCAACCTCCTCCATCACCTTTTTTATTGACTGAACTGTTTTATCAATATTAGCCACAACACCTCGCATTACACCTGTGGACTCAGTTCGCGCCATACCAAGCACCTCTATTTTGCCATGCTCATTTTTTCGTCCAACAATGGCGCATATTTTGGTAGTGCCTATATCTAATCCAACAACTATATCATTTGGTTCTGTCATATCGACTGCTTTTAAAAATTAGAAATACCGAGAACAAACAATTTGATCTTGATATTTAAGGTTTATTGTTTTATACTTTTCCCACCCAACTTTACTTAACCCTTCCATGTAAAAGGCATATAACTTTTCAAACTTTTCTTCAATCTTGTCCGTGTTGCCAAATAATATCTTATGGCCACCAACCCTTGGGATCAGTTCATATTCCTTTTTATCGTTAACATAGATCTGTTCTATTTGGGCATTCCAAAAATTACTGGCAGATATAAACTTTGCCAATTTATATAGATCCATATGTTCATTGTTTTTATTGTCATCAATAATGTCTATAGAATCATTTTCACCGAAGCCAATGTTGCCATTAGCAACCATTACTCTAGAACTGAACATTTTTGAAGTTGGAAAAGTATTTCCTTGTTTATCCAAATAAAAACTTTCATTTCTTTTATTGATGATCCTTACTAAAGCTTGAACCTGCGTCACATCTATCATTAAATTGCCACCCAGATCCGTATAAACTTCCGCATTATTGATAAATGGGTTTCGTTCTAGATCACTTTCAAGCTCTCTTAAATCAACTGTTCTAATTAATCGCTCGTTTAATTCCCCCTTTTCATTATTAATGATTCCTTGAACATTCGCAGATTCAATAAAAAACTCATCTCCAGGAAAAATTGAAACATTTACAGTATTACACAACAAATTCCCTTTTTGCTCCTCTACGAAAGCAAAAAGCGCGAAGATAAATGCAAAGACCACCAAGCCACAAACAATGTGGAAAACTTTTAGCATTAAGGACTTAAAATTTTCAATTTTGAACTTTATCTTCTTCATATTATTAAAATCCTTCTCCTGCTTTTTGAACTTCCATTTCTAATCTTATCTTAAATTTTTCATATACCGTAGTTTTCACTAATTCAATCAATTCCATCATTTCTTTTGCCGATGCATTTCTATTATTGATCAAAAAATTAGCATGCTTATCACTAACGTGTGCTTCTCCATGCTTATATCCTTTTAGTCCACTTGCCTCAATTAACCTTGCTGCATGGTCTCCTTTTGGATTCTTAAACAATGACCCAACATTCAACGTATTTACCGGCTGAGCGTTATTACGGCTATCTAACAACTCTTTTCGTTTATCAAGGACAACTTGAGCATTATCCACCTTATTCAATTTAAACGTTGCTTCAAGGACAATGTCTTTTCCTAGATCTGTATGACGATATCTATAATTTATGTCACTCGATTTTAGTTTTAACAGTTCACCATTTCTTATCACCTGAACCTCTTCAACTAAATCAAACATTTCAGTTTGATATGCCCCTGCATTCATCCTTACTGCACCACCAATTGTAGCAGGGATTCCTGCAGTACCCTCCAATCCTTGAAGCCCCATTTTCAAGGTCTCCAATGATAACTTAGGTAAACTATAAGATGCCCCGACTGTTACATTGCAGTTATCCACATTTAAGTAGTCAAACACATTTTTCATGAAAATAGTAACCCCTCTTATTCCTTTGTCTCCAACTAACAAATTGGAGCCATTTCCCAAAACAAAAAAGGGCACTTTGTGTTTAATCACATATTTCATAACCCGTACCAACCCATCCTTTGATACTGGTTTTAGAAATATATCGGCAGGGCCTCCTATTTTTAGCGTTGTATATTTAGACAATGGTTCATTTAACAATAACTCTCCATCAAAAATCTCTTCTATATCTTTCACAACCCTTTGCAGTTGACTTTTCAAACATTTATTTCTAATTGCGGGTACTAATTGATCAATATCACCAGCACCAATAGTTAATAGAACATCTATGTCATCTGTATTGAGCTCACTGGTTAAAGCATCTTTTGAAGAAAGCTTCTTATTGGATAATTGTATCTTTTCTAATAAAGCTTCTGAAGTAACACCTTCAATGGCCTTTTCCCGTGCGGGATAAATTGGTAAAACAGTTAGTTCATCAACATTACTCAAGCTTTCAGCAAATTCATCCATAAAATCTTGCGTTCTTGAATACAAGTGAGGCTGAAATACCGCAGTTATCTTTTTATCAGGATACAACTCCTTAATTGAGTTAATGCAGGCTGAAACTTCATTCGGGTGATGCGCATAATCATCAATATATATCAAGTCATCATGCTTGAATATATATTCAAACCTGCGCTTAACTCCTGCATAGGAACTCAAAGAATTTCTAATACGTTCTGGTCCAATGTTCAATTTTATGGCAACAGCAATTGCAGCAATCGCATTTTCAATATTGTGAATGCCATTTAATCCTAATGTTAAGTTTGAAATTGTTTCGCTTTCACCCTTATATTCAAAAACATATCTTTTACTATAATAGCTCCCATTTGCATTTTCTTGCAATATATTTGAGCCACAATGTTTAGAACTTTCTTTTAATCCATAATTGGTATCCGTGGCTTCTATTTCTCCGAAATTTTCTATGTTGTCATTTATTATTAAACAACCATCCTGTTTTATATTTGCAGCAAACGCATGAAAACCCTTTTCTAATTCTTCTTTTGATCCATATATGTCCAGATGGTCAGCATCAATAGAAGTTATAACCGCGATATCAGGTTCTAAATCCAGAAAAGATCGATCAAATTCATCCGCTTCAATAACAAATACATCATTCTTTCCACTGATAAAATTAGATTCATAATTAGTTGCAATGCCTCCTAAAAAAGCTGTACAATCATACCCGGTATCTTTTAATATATGGGCAATGATTGAGGCCGTAGTTGTTTTACCATGACTTCCTGCAACTGCAATAACATACTTGCCATTAGCAATTAGGCCAAGAACTTGTGACCTCTTATAAACATTAAATTGATTATCTCTAAAAAAAGAAAGTTCTGTATGATCTGCAGAAATAGCCGGTGTGTATATCACCAGGCAATCATCTTTTTCTTTGAATTGATCCGGAATCAGGGTAACATCATCATCGAAATGAATATCCATACCCATATGGAGCAACTCGTCTGTTAAGGGAGTGGGTGTTTTATCGTAGCCACCTACTTCTTTATTTATGCTGAAAAAGTACCGCGCCAAGGCACTCATTCCAATGCCTCCTATTCCTATTAAATAAACTCTATTGATACTTTCTGACTTCAATTTTTATTCAGCTGAAACCATATCGAAAACCTCTTGAGCAATTACTTCTGCTGCATTTGAAATTCCCAATTTGGCTATATTACTAGTTAATTGATCTTGCAATGATTGATTTTTTAGTAGTTCTTTAACCTTATTCACCAACATTATCCCAGCCTCTTTGTCCTTGACTAAAATTGCTGCATTGTTGTTAACTAAAGCTGTTGCATTTTTTGTTTGATGATCTTCGGCAACATTTGGAGATGGGACAAAAATCACCGGCTTTTTTGCCAAGCAAAGTTCAGATACACTGATAGCTCCTGCACGGGAAACCACTACATCTGCAACAGCATAAGCAAGGTCCATTTCTTTAATAAATTCCCTGACCACTATATTATTAAGATCTATTTTTCTTGCTGCTGATTCTGCTTCATTAAAGTAGTTCTTTCCAGTTTGCCATAACACTTGTATTCCTAAGTCCATTAAAGCTCTCAGTCCTTCTTTAATACTTTCATTAATAGTTCGAGCGCCTAAACTTCCACCAATTACCAAAAGCGTTTTTTTGTTCGGATCAAGATTGAATCGATCGTAAGCTGCTGTTTTATCAATATTAATATCAAGCAATGATCTTCTTACAGGGTTGCCTGTTTTGATCAAGCTTAATTTAGGGAAAAACCGTTCCATGCCATCGTATGCCACACAAATTTTATCTACTTTCTTAGCCAAAATTCTATTGGTAATTCCAGGGAAAGAATTCTGCTCCTGTACAAGAGTTGGGATACCCATTTTTGAAGCAACATAAACTACAGGGCCACTCGAATAACCACCCACCCCAATAACAACATCAGGTTGGAATTGTTTTATGATCTTCTTAGATTTTAGAAGACTAGCAATCACTTTAAATGGGAACACTAGATTTTTAGTTGTAAGCCTTCTCTGAAAACCGCTTATCCAAAGTCCTTCAATTTTATATCCGGCCTCTGGCACTTTTTGCATTTCCATTTTGTCTTTAGCTCCTACAAACAATATCTCAACATTAGGATTCAACTTTTTCAGTGCATTGGCAATAGCAATAGCAGGAAAGACATGTCCCCCAGTACCACCGCCACTTATTATGACCTTAAGTTTGTCCATTTTATATAAATTCCTCGTTGTAGTATTTTCAGCAACCACATCTAAATATTGAAAAGGTAGAGCAAACTGCTGAAACTTTAATACAGCATCAATATTTGAATTATACAACAGCATTTACTGTCTTAGAACTTTCTAATTCTTCTATATTTCTGCTTACACTTAATATAATTCCAATTGCGATGCAAGTGAACAATACGGATGTTCCTCCCATACTGACCAGTGGTAGTGGAAGACCAGTAACTGGAAACAGATTAACTGTTACAGCCATATTAATCAACGCCTGAATCACTATGCTTAAACAAAGTCCAATTGCCAACAATGCCCCATAAGCTCTAGGGCTTTTAATTACAATTAAGATCCCTCGATAAAGCAACAATAGGTAAAGGAATAACAATGTAACGCCTCCTAGTAGGCCGTATTCTTCGATAATAATTGCATAAATAAAATCTGAATAAGGATGAGGCAAAAAGTTACGCTGAGTACTCTTCCCTGGGCCTTTACCAAATAATCCACCAGTTGCTATTGCAATTTTTGATTGATTAGACTGATACGAATGTTTGGTTAATCCTTTTTCTTCTTTAAAAAATGCTTCGATTCTTGACTTATAGGTAGCTTTTCTTGGTCCAAAACCGACTACTACAGATCCAACAACCGTTCCAGCTATTACCACATATAGTATATATTTCATTTTTATACGGCCAATAATCATCAGCAAGAGACTTGTTCCAAATAGGACAACTGCTGTTGAAAGGTCGGACGGTGCAATTAGCGTGCAGGTAACCACTACAGCGCCTATTATTGGCAAGAATGTATCTTTAAAATCATTAATACTTTCTTGTTTTTTGGATAGCAATCGTGCTAAGAACATGATCAGCGCTAATTTAGCAAGGTCAGATGGTTGAAATGTTATATTAGTAAGTGGTAATACTAACCATCTTTTTGCTTCGTTTATGCTTGATCCTAAAAAGTAGGTTAACGGCAACAAGATCAGAGCTAAATAAAGCAGCAATTGTGAGACCTTGGAATAGTATTTATACGGAATATTGTGGGATAAATACATTAACCCGATACCGACCATTAGTATCATAAAATGCTTCATCAAGTAATACTCAGTATTTCCTGATTGATATTTATAGGCAAGTGTACCAGTAGAGCTATAAACTGCCAACAATGAAAATATTGACAGCATAAAGACTATGTACCATATAACCCTGTCGCCTTTTAAATGTTGAATTATGTTATGCATATATTATAATGACTTAACCGATTTTTTAAATTCTTCGCCTCTTTCTTCATAATTTGCAAACAAGTCAAAGCTTGCGCATGCCGGAGATAACAGCACCACTTCACCTTTCTTTCCAATTTGATAAGCACAATTCACTGCTTGCTCCATTGTTTGAGCTTCAACCATTCTATCAACCAAACCGCTGAAAGATGATTTGATCTTTTCATTATCCCCTCCTAAGCAAATAATTGCTTTTACTTTGTTTTCAACTAACTCTTTGAGCTGACTATAATCATTTCCCTTATCCACTCCACCAACAATCCACACGATAGGCGCACTCATACATTCTAAAGCATACCAAACTGCATTTACATTAGTTGCTTTCGAATCGTTGATAAATTTGATTCCATGAATTGTAGCTACAAACTCTAACCGATGTGAAATATTTCGGAAATCAGAAAGGCTTTCACGTATGAGTTCCTTTCTTAGGTCCATAGCTTTTGCTATAACTGCTGAGGCCATTGCATTGTAAATGTTGTGCTTTCCGTGTAGAGATAATTGGTTTAAATCCATTGTGAATTCGGAGTTATTTAAATTGATTTTAATTTCATTTTTATTTACGAAGGCCCCCGTTTCAAATGTCTGAGTTAATGAAATCGGAACCATTTGTGCTTTTATATTTATGTTACTTAAATGCTTTTTTGTGATCTCATCATCTTGACAATAAATAAAATAGTCATTCGATGTTTGATTTTGAGTTATCCTAAATTTTGACTTTGCATATTCATTTATATCATTGTTATATCTGTCTAAGTGGTCCGGAGTAATGTTCAGTAATACAGCAAAATCCAATTTACTATTGAACATTCCATCCAGTTGAAAGCTACTCAGCTCGATCACATAATATTCAAAATTGTTATCCGCAACTTGCTTTGCTAAACTATCTCCAACATTTCCAGCCATTCCAACATTCAACCCTGCTTTCTTTAGTAT
>JAESSM010000151.1 GCA_016764115.1 Bacteroidia bacterium
GTTCCAACATCATTTCCTTGCATATTCAAAGTTGTAGGATCATGAGTTGCCCAAAAAACTTCCAGCAACTCAGTGTAAGTGATCTTTTCAGGATAAAATGTTATTTGACAAACTTCAGCGTGACCGGTATTTCCTGTACAAATTTGCCTGTATGAGGGATTGTCTACTTCTCCTCCAGAGAATCCAGACTCTACTTTCTCTACTCCTTCCAAGGTTTGATACACAGCTTCTATACACCAGAAACAGCCCGATCCTAACGTTGCTACCTCAAGTCCCGTAACTCCATCTAAATTCTTATTATCATCCACAATTAAATCTCCTTTATTTTTTTGAGCACATGAAGATAAAATGTTTATCAGTAAAAGAAAAACAAATAGAGATTTAGAAAGAATTTTGACCAATTGTATATTTTGATTAGTTATGAAAATAGGTGAACTTTTTACTCCATGATTCCTGTCCATCAGTAATATTCATGAGATAAAGTCCGCTTTGCGCATTTTCAGGAAGTGTTAAAGTTGTGTTGGAATACCCAGATTGAATATTGTTAGTTTGTGATTTTATCAATGACCCATTAATAGATAAAATGTTTGTAATTATCGTCTTATTCTCTATTGAGTTAAAATTCAACTGTATTTGATTGTTGTTAATAGTATAATAAATTTCAAAGGCCTCTTGGAATGTTGGGAAAGATTTAAAACCAGTCAAATTCTTTGCAGTTTCTATTTCCATATAAATGGGTATATGATCTGACATCACATGAAGTGCATCTGCAACATTGGATGGAACAGCAGAAGTGCCTGTTACGGAACCATTGAAAATGTTACCATCATTTCCAATAGGTTGGTAAGAGTTCACAATATAATTGAGATCATTATCGGTGTATAATATATCCCCTGTACTAAATATGATATCGAACCTATCATCCATTCCACCGGTTGATCCTCCATCACCTAAACTTGTGGTTCTTGTACTTTGCGTATGTAAATTGGAGTATGAACTGTTATTATTCCAATCATTTGGTGAATTTAAAGGATCATAAATTGTAGTATTACCTGAATCAGTTAAAAAAGTATATGCAGGTTCGTTTCCTGAATAAAAATTAAAATCACCTCCAATCAAAATATTTTCGCCATTAGTTTGATTATCGATGTAATCCATTAGATCATCCACCTCACCCAATCTGGTCTTTTCGTTGTCAGATGTGTTTCCTGCTTTTAAGTGTAAAGAATATAGATTTAAGAATACAGTATCGTTGGTTGTGGCAAGGTTTGGATCATTCAGAAATACTTTATAATGATTGATAATTCTTAAAGAGGTATATATTTCTTCCTGACTGTGCAAGATTACCTTTTCTTTATTATAAAACAGCATGTTATCAGTATCTGTTCCATTGGTAAAAATTGCTCGTTTATACTTAGAACTTAATGCACTTGCAAGAATATCATTAGCCCCGTCAACATCTTTTAATTCATTTACAGCAAGTAAATCAGGTTCTACATGATCTAAAATAATTTTTAGTTCATCAAGACGATCAGGGTTGGTTCCAGGGAAGTTTAACAGATTATAAAACATAACCCGTAAGGTATCCTTGCCATAACTAACTTGAACAGTTAAGGCAAGAAACAAAAAGAGGGAAGCTAAATATACTTTCCCTCTTTGTAAAACTATTTTTGATTTCGTATCGATAACCTGAATTTAGTTTATTATAATTTTCTTTAAACCAACACCTTGTTCATTGGTTAGTTTTAGCCAATAAACTCCTTTAGGTAAATTTTCAAAAGCAATTTCTTTATTGATCATTCCTGTTTCATCGATATTATCAAAATAAACAGATTGTCCAATATAATCGTAAACAACTATCTCTGTTTTGCTTTCAAGTTTTACTTCTAAATTGAAAGAACCTTTAGAAGGGTTTGGATAAACCTTAAACTTAACATTATTCATTGATTCAAAAATACCGGTGCCAACATTTACAGTAACCTCTTCAATTGCCACACAGTCATTTTCATCTGTGACTGTTGCAGTATATGTACCAGCTTTTAAACCAGTATTGTTAGCTGTAATAGCTCCATCAGACCATGAATAAGTATAAGAGCCGGTACCTCCTGTAACTACCACGCTTGCGCTACCATCAGCTGCACCTGCAGCTGATTCATCTGTTGAATCAGTAGTGATTACTATTGGGCTAGGTTCTGTAATAGTTACATTACCTGTCGATACACAGTTATTATCATCCGTTACATCAACAGAATATGGGCCGGCACCTAAACCACTAATTGTTTGAGTAGTTGCCGATGTATTCCACATATAAGTATAAGCTCCTGTTCCTCCTGATGCTGTTACAGCAGCATCACCATTGGAATCACCATTACACAAAGCATTAGTGCTATTTATTGTAACAGTTAATGCGCTTGGTTCATCAATTACAACAGAAGTGTCATACCAACAACCATTGTCATCAATAACTGTTGCACTATATGTCCCTGCAGCTAAAGAAGTAACTTTCCAAGTACTTTTACCATTCGACCATGAATACATATAAGGAGTCACTCCACCCCAAGCAGAAACTTCAGCAGTACCACTACTTGCTCCATTACACATAACATCTGTACCAGAAATTGTCAACATCAACATTTCAGGTTCATCTATCCAAACTGAGTCATACTCCATACACATATTATCATCGTATACTGTTACAACATAAGTTCCTACATCAAGAGAACTAACATCCCATGTTGAATCTCCATTGGACCAAGAATACCAATAAGGAAAAACCCCACCCCAAGTGGAAACTTCCGCACTTCCATCCATATCACCATTACAGCTCACATCCCATGAGTCGAGCCAAATTTCTAATAATTCAGGTTCTGTAATAGTGAAATTAGCATTGGTTTTACAGCCTAAACTATCTCCTACACTTACTGTATAATTATCCGCAGGTAACCCCGAAACTGAACTTGTAGTTTCTGCAGTTGACCAATCATAAGTATATGGACTAAGTCCTGAAATTATTGATACTGAAGCAATTCCATCATTATCACCAAAACACGCCAAGTCATCATACAAAACTGCAAATTGAGGGCCTCCAACATCATTAATAACAAATGAAGTATCTTCCCAACATCCGTAATCATCGGTAATGGTCAGATCATATGTTCCGGAAGCTAATCCTGTTATAGCATCTGTTATTTCACCTGTGGACCAATCATAAACATAAGGAGAATAACCACCGGCTAAAGAACCTATTTGCACTGAACCATCTGCTTGGTTACATTTTGCGTCATTAACGATAGTTGTGTAAGTAAAGGCAGATACTTCATCAACTACAGTAACAGTTGCTGAATCAGCACATCCATTCGCATCCCACACCCAAACAGTATAATCTCCTGACATAAGACTGTTTATTGCAGAAGTAGTTTCCCCGGTACTCCACATGTAAATATACGGTGATGTACCAGCTGCAATTAATTTCACCAAAGCACTGCCAATCATATTAAAACAGGTATCTGGATAACCCCTTACCAACATATCAAGAGAATCAGGACATGCAGGGGTTGTACAAGCTGTTTGAGTATGTTGATTGATATCTGTCCAATAATCTTGACCATAAGCCATCCAATCATTAGCGACACTTGCCCAATCAGAACTTCCCCTTGAAACAGTGTCTCTTCTTATTAATGTGTGTTCAACTGTTGAGCCTGTATCGGCAACCCATTCCGTTCCTGGATCAACCCCAATAACACCAATGATGTCAAGCGTATCACAAAATCCTTTTACCAATAATATTGCATCATTACCATTAAACCAAGTTACATTATAATTGGTAGAACTATGAACAGTATCAGCAATACTTTTAATACTTGCAGAATCAGCACTACCATTTGCGATCAAGTAAGTATCATAAGAATCCAACCACCCAGTCAATGTCATTTTCCCTGTTGCAGCTGTACTACCATTGCCAAATAAAAAGACTCTAATTTCACTAAGATCAGCTTTCATGTTATCCGGATTATATATCTCCAAATATTTATTGTTGGAAGTCCCTTCCCCATATTCAGAAAAATACGGGTAAGTACATGATGTATTAGGAAAATCATCGTCAGCAATATATATGGTAAGAATTGAATCAGTTCCAAAAACCGCACTATTTGTAGCATTCCGAAGTTCTAAAACAATATTCATCGCATCATTTTGAGTTGATAATTCGTTCCAGTTTGAGTTGTCAATTACATCAATTGCAACAGTTTGAGTAGCATCAGATCCTCCCGGAAACGTAACCGTTACGGAATTAAAATTAAAATCCACACCATCAGCTCCTTTTGAAGAAACGCCTAATGCAACATCTACTGTAGTAGCACCTGCATCGGGATTAACCATTGTTAGGTTAACAAAAACGGAATCTTTACGTTCTGAAACATATTGCCAGCTGGTTTCAAATGAAATCAGAGGACTATTGAGACCACCACAAGAGTCACTTGAATGAAATCCTAAGAAGGTGGTAACATCCTGCGAATACACATCCCACTCATTCTGAGATACTGTCCAATCTTTAGTTCCATTGGTAACCGACTTCATTCTGACAAGGGTATATTCTTTGGTACTGCCTGTTCCGACAACCCATTCAGTTCCGGGATCCTGATCCCATACTCCAATTCTATCAATAGTATCTCCAGTGGCTGTCACAACAATAGCTAATCCATCATTCCCATTAAACCAACATAATGAAGAGGTAACATTAGTATCTACTAATATTGCTTGATTAGCACCCGAATTTGCAATAATATATACACCACCGGGATCAATGGTACCTGTATAAGTATAATCATAAACATTTCCGCCATTAGCTTGTCTTAAAAAAGTGTAATTACTGATATCAACAGCTGAAGACGTTGGATTAAAAACTTCAATCACTTTATTGTTTGATGATCCTTCTATATATTCTGAGAAGAAAATATCAGAACATTGTTGGGCAAGAATATTACCCGAAATCATCATTGTAAAGCACAAAACCCACCATCCCATAATACTTTCAAATTTTACATACTTTTTCATACCTATTTTATTTTGAATTAATAATTTGAACAATAACAAAACTAAAGTTTTTTATCTTAACTAAAAACAAATATTTCTATTTGCGTAGTTTTGCATCTTTGTTGGTAAATGCTTAAATTGTATATTCGCTTATGATAAGAAGGGTAATTCTAGTAGTATTAGATAGTGTNGGAATNGGTGATGCNCCNGATGCAGATAAATTTGGTGATTTTGGGAGCAATACCTTACGTAATATCGCAAAAAANATNNCANANTTTTCNATTCCTAACTTANNAAAGCTGGGATTGGNCAATATTGATGCTGATCTTGCTATAGATCCAGTTAAATCACCAANTGGNGCNTATGGNAAAGCAAAGGAANTATCACCGGGAAANGANACTACTTCAGGGCATTGGGAAATAGCTGGCTTACAGCTCACTAGCGCTTTTCCTACTTTTCCTAATGGGTTTCCCCAAGAAGTAATTACAGAATTTGAAAATAAAATTGAAACTAAGTGTATTGGCAATTATACTGCATCAGGTACTGTAATAATCAATGAGTTAGGAGATGAACATGTAAAAACAGGATACCCAATTGTTTATACCAGTGCTGACAGTGTTTTTCAAATTGCTATGCATGAGGATATCATACCTATCAATAAACAATTTGAAATTTGTCAGAAAGCAAGGGATATACTTGTAGGCCCATATGAAGTCGGAAGAGTTATTGCAAGGCCTTTTGTAGGGAAATCAGGAAACTACCTCAGAACTACTAATAGAAGAGATTTCTCACTTATTCCTTTTGAAAAAACAGTCTTGAATCATATTGCCGATGCAGGCAAGGAAGTAATTGGAATTGGTAAGATTGAGGATATATATGCTCAATCTGGAATTACTGAAGCGGTGCATACAATATCCAACAAGGATGGAGTTGAAAGAACTTTAGATCAAATAAATAAAGATAATCAAGGATTGATCTTTACTAATTTGGTTGATTTTGATTCTCAATTTGGACATAGAAGAAATGTAGAAGGATATGCAAAAGCACTATTGGAGTTTGACAAAGTACTCCCTGATATCCAAAATGCTTTAAAAGATGATGATGTTCTTATATTAACTGCTGATCATGGAAATGATCCAACATTCAAAGGAACTGACCATACGAGGGAACAAGTGCCTATTCTTATTTACGGAAAACACATTAAACCTGGAGTTTCAATTGGAAACAGAGAAACATTTGCGGATATTGGTGCTACAATTTCGGATTTGCTTAGTGTTCATGCCACTTCTTTTGGAACAAGTTTTAAAGACCTAATTCTTCAACCTGAGTATGCAACATCTCACTGAAAAGATCAATAACGCTTATTCGTATATTCAGCAACAGGTTGGTGATCTGAAACCTGAAGTTGGCTTAGTGTTGGGTTCTGGGCTTGGTATTTTGGCTGATGAGATAGGAAATGCTGTAAAAATAAAATATGAGGATATTCCGGATTTTCCGGTTTCCACAGTTGAAGGGCACGCAGGTCAATTTGTAATAGGTGATCTTGAGGGTAAATGTGTTATTGCAATGCAAGGCCGCTTTCATTTATATGAAGGGTATTCATTGGATGAGCTAACAATACCTATCAGGGTAATGAAAAAACTGGGAGCTGAGAAGTTATTTCTATCCAACGCAGCAGGTGGAGCAAATTTAAATTTTAAGCCGGGAGATCTTATGATTATCAGTGATCATATTAATTTTTCTTTTACTAACCCGTTAACAGGTGAAAACTTAGACGAGTTTGGAGGAAGGTTTCCTGACATGTCTAATGTCTATGACAGAGAAATTATTTCTCAAGTAAAGGATATCGCTTCAAAGAATGACATCGACCTAAAAGAAGGTGTATATTTCTTTTCATCCGGGCCATGCTATGAAACTCCATCAGAAGTAAAAATGGCACAGGTTTTAGGTGCAGATGCTCTTGGTATGTCTACTGTTCCGGAAGCAATTGTAGGTATTCATTCAGGTATGAAAATAACGGGAATCTCCTGTATAACTAATATGGCCTCAGGAATATTAGATCAGCCATTAATACATGAAGAAGTAATGGAAACTACAGAAAGAGTAAAAGACAAATTCAAGAAACTAGTAAAGGCAATTATAAATGAAATTTAATAATTTGACAATGTGATAATTTGACAATGTGATAATTTGATAATGATACTAATATACTAATGCTTACGAATTACGAATATTTACTAATATACGAATTAACAAATACACGATTTTACGAATAGGAATGCGACCATACGACATCATATTAAAAAAGAGAAATGGAGAAGCCCTTTCTAAAGAAGAAATAGAATACATAGTTTTTGGTTATGCCAAGGATGAAATAATGGATTACCAGATCTCTGCATTGATGATGGCCATTTATTTTCAAAAATTATCTAAGGAAGAAACGTTGCACTTAACCAAAGCTATGATCAATTCCGGGGATGTCATAGACCTATCAAAAATTGACGGAATAAAAGTAGACAAGCACAGTACTGGTGGAGTTGGCGATAAGACTTCTCTTGTTTTAGGACCAATGGTAGCCGCTTGCGGAGTTCCTGTTGCTAAACTCTCTGGTCGTGGGTTAGGGCATACTGGTGGAACCATAGACAAGTTGGAATCAATTTTCGGGTTTTCTTCAGCTCTGACTGAGGAAGAATTTGTAAGAAATGTCAACGAACACGGGATTGCAATTGGTTGCCAAACGAGAAATTTGGTGCCCGCTGATAAAAAATTCTATGCCCTTAGGGATGTAACTGCAACCATTGAAAATATATCATTAATTGCTGGAAGTATAATGAGCAAAAAGCTGGCATCAGGAGCTGAAGCAATTGTTTTAGATGTAAAAACAGGAAACGGATCGTTTATTGAAGATACTGATGAAGCCTTTGAACTTGCACAGGAAATGGTTGATATTGGTGAAGGAATGGATAAAAGTACAGTAGCACTTATAACAGACATGGATCAGCCTCTTGGAAATTCCATAGGTAATTCTTTGGAGGTTATCGAGGCAATCAATTCTTTACAAGGAAACGGTCCTGATGACCTTCATGAACTTTGCTTAGCACTTGGTTCCCAAATGTTGATCTTATCTAAAAACTGTAATAATGAGGAAGAGGCACGAGCTAAACTTCAATCCTCTATAGACTCGGGTTCGGCATTTAATAAGTTTAAGGAATTTGTTGAAGCACAAGGAGGTAATACTAAACAAATTGACGATCCTGAAAAACTTCCAACGGCAAATCACAAAGAAGACTTAATTGCTTCAGATGATGGCTTTGCAGAGCGTATTTGTGCTAAGACTGTTGGAATGGCTTCCCTTACTTTAGGAGCTGGTAGAGAAACAAAAGAAAGCGAATTAGACTTATCGGCAGGAATTGTTTTACATAAAAAAGTTGGTGATAAAGTTACCAATGGGGATGTTTTGGCGACACTTTATGCTAATGATACAAACAAACTTGAACAAGCGAAAAATGAACTTGAATCCGCATATAAATTCTCTAATACAGATATTCAAAAAAGGCCATTAATATTTGGATCTGTTGATAAAAATGGCATCATTAAAAATGAATTCCAGTTAACCTAGAACTTATGGAAACGAGGAAAACGATTGAAACAAGTACATCATCGGTTTGGATAGATGATGGTTTTATTAAAGTGGTTAAACGACCCAATACCAACGAAAATTTGTTAGATGCTAAAGAAGTGGTGGCAGCTATTCGAGAACTAACCGGTGGTGCTAGCAGCCCAATATTAGTTGATTTTAGGAATTTAGTATCTCAAGACGAGGAAGCCAAAAAGTATTATGCCGGATGGTTCTCTGAAAACAAGGAAAGTGCTTGCGCACTTCTGGTTGGAACGGCTGAAAATACAAAAATCGCTAATCAATATATAGGGTTGTCTATGCCCATCATCCCTACAAGAGTTTTTAAAGATGAAAAAATGGCAATTGAATGGCTTAAACAATACTTATAATGGAGAATACTTCAAACACTATTGAAACAAGAACTTCTTCCGTTTGGCTCGGAGTAGACAATATAATACGAGTAATTAAAAAACCGGGCTGTGAAGAAAACTTGGAAGATGCTAAAGAGGTTATAGCTGCAATTACAGAAATATCCCAGGGGAAAACGTATCCTAGTTTAGTGAATTTTAGAGGATTGAAATCCCAAGATGAAGAAGCTCAAAAATTCTATGCCGATTGGTTTAGTGAAAAACAAGGAAATGCATGTGCCTTAATAAATGGTGCGTTTGATAATCAGGCTTTGGCCAAGGATTTTGTTGAAGATAAACACCCCACCACTCCTACGAAAGTATTTCGTACTGAAGATAGTGCTATTACATGGTTAAGAGGTTTCTTAAGGCCAGAAGTATGACAATTGCTAAGACCTGAACTACTCTCGTCTTAAAGACGATGGTTTGATTTCGACTGAAATTCTCCTAAACAATTGAATAACGAATAACGAACATTCGAATAATGAATAACGAAGTAATTGCTTTAAAAATAATACTGTTACTCTGTTATTTTTTGGACTTCGACATTCGATATTCCTTGTTCTATTGTTCATTATTCAATACCAAAATTGTCACCTAAAGGCGTGGAGGTTTCACCCATCTCAATAACTTGAAGTTGAAATATTACAGATATTTAAAATTAACCTCTTTAGGAAAGCATAAATAATGCTTCTCAACAGGATTAGAGAGGACTTTAATGTTCAAATTATCAGACGCCTCTGCTATATCTTTTATGGTTTTATCTTTATAAAGAATGTTGATCCTTTGTTTGTCGGATAGATAAGCATCATTTTTAATTACATCTGTAAAAACTAAGTAATCCGCATCCTTCTTATTGATATTATACTGCTTTACTATTTTATCTTGTAAATCGTTAACAAGCTCTTTATCAAAAGGTTCATTTTGAATTTTGATCTTGTATAAATTCCTGTTTGATAAATTCCATGACAATCTTGATAACACTATATCATCGTGAGATTTCCATTCCTTAATGGATGAGAACACATCAAAGTCATCTAATTGGGCAAACTTTTCCAATACTTCTGTATCGGTTTCAAAATGGCCTTTGCTTACATTGTTATATAAGAAATATTTCAGTGCAGGAGTGGCAAACATCTCAATATCTTTATTTGCAAGCTCCTTAGCTCTCTTTAATATTTTAACGATCATTTTCTGAGCCGAAAGCGAAGTTTTGTGATAGTAAACCTGCCAATACATCAACCTACGAGAAATTAAAAATTTCTCAACAGAATAAATGCCTTTTTCTTCAACTACTAAATTATCCTTATGTATGTCTAACATAGAAATAATGCGCTGATACCCTACCACTCCTTCTGCCACACCTGTAAAAAAACTATCACGGCATAAGTAATCTAATCTATCCAGATCTAATTGGCTTGAAACCAACTGATGTAGAAATGGTCTTTTATAATTGTTTTTGAAGATATCAATGGCCAGACTTAAATCCCCTTTGTAAATTTTATTCAACCGATCAATAAACATTAAAGAGATATCTTCATGAGCCACTCCCTTAACAATACTTGATTCCAAGGCATGAGAATAAGGGCCGTGACCAATATCATGCATCAATATTGCTGCAGAAACAGCTTCACATTCAACCTCTGAAATTTTGTGTCCTTTGGCTTTTAAAGTATCTAAAGCCATGTTCATAAGATGTAACGCTCCTAAGGCATGGCTGAATCTTGTATGTAACGCTCCCGGATAAACCAAATGTGTCAACCCAAGCTGAGAAATATGCCTTAATCTTTGGAAATAGGGATGCTCAATTAGATCAAAAATAATATCGTAAGGAATGGTTATAAAACCATATACAGGATCGTTAAATATTTTTTTCTTGTTCATTTAAAATAATTGGAATCAAGTCGTGTGAGGTTATCTCAAAAATAAAAATCCTTGTCATTCTGAACGCAGTGAAGAATCTTGTTCCATAATTACCACTAAGTGACAAGATCCTTCATTCTTCAGGATGACAAAAAATGGACTTTTGAGGCAGCATCAACTATTATACCATCATGCAAAAATTGGAAAAATAAAGTTGAAAAGGAAATATAGACATTGTTTAAATTCTTAAGTCAAAAAAACCAATACTGGAATTCTAAGTAAAAATCTCAAAGCTCTTATTGGATTATTATTTTCCTAGTAATGGTTGAGTCTGTAGTTTTTAAATTCAAAATATATACACCAGCGTTCAATCCCTCAGGTAGGTCTATATGTCTTGATATTAACCCATCCACTACTTGAATTTTCCTATTTAAAATTAACTTCCCATCCGTGTTGAATAAATCTAAAGAAATTTCTTGCCCCGATGGCGCTTCAAACTTAATATTTATGTCCCCTTTTGAAGGGTTAGGATATACAAAAAACTCCAGGGCATGAGTTCTGTCTTCTATCCCTGAAATTGTTTGTTCCTTAATTACCCACACCGGTTGAGGTGGATAATAAATATCACCGTTATCCCAATAAATAACACGGTCTGGTGTAATTTGACCCTTTACTGAAGCATTGCTTACATTTTTATACACTTTAATTGAATTAGGTGGAGCTTGTTGTTTTGGCCCACCTCCGGGATTATCAACTCCCACAGAGCAGTAAATCACATCGTCCTTTGTATCCCAATAAAAGCCATAAAGGTTAGTATCGGTGGAGTCAGAGTGATTTGGATCTACATTGACATTAATTATTCTTGCAGGGATATT
>JAESSM010000152.1 GCA_016764115.1 Bacteroidia bacterium
GAATTATCTTATGAAGGGTATACTGCAGGTGGCGTTGCAGTTTTTGTTGAGTGCACTACTGACAATCAAAATAGGACAATATCTAACATCAGAAGTTACTTTACCAAATACAATGGCAACTTAGCCACCAATGGTTCCGTTGAATATCTGTTTAGTCGAAAAGGTGTATTTAATATACCAATAGGAGAATTAGATGAAGAAGATTTTACGCTGGATATGATAGATGCTGGATCGGAAGATGTAGAATTAGTTGAAGATATTTTTATTGTAACAACAGCTTTGGAAGATTTTGGAACCGTTCAAAAAAAATTAGAAGATATGTCCATAGATCCTGAAAGTGTAGAATTACAAAGAATTCCGACCACCACTACGAAGCTTGATGCTGACGTTGCTCAAAAAGCTTTCAAACTAATAGAATTAATTGAAGATGATGAAGATGTAAAGGCTGTATTTCATAATATGGAACTTACCGATGAAATAATTGCTGTGATAGAGTAATTTTTAAATAACCTTACTAAAATATCTTGTAATAACATGGTCGATAAAATAAAAACCCTTAACTCGAAAAAAGCACAAGCACTTTTGGGTGGAGGTAAAAAACGTATAGAGACCCAGCATAAAAAAGGGAAACTTACTGCCAGGGAAAGAATCCATTTTCTTTTAGATGAAGGATCATTTGAAGAAATAGGCATGTTGGTTGAACATCGTTCTTCCATGTTCGGATTGGAGAAGGAAAAATATTTAGGTGATGGTGTTGTAACCGGTTATGGTACCATCAATGGTAGATTGATTTATGTTTATTCACAGGATTTTACAGTTTTTGGAGGATCATTGTCAGAAGCCCATGCAGAGAAGATATGCCGAATTATGGACCTAGCCATGGACAATGGAGCCCCCATTATTGGGTTAAACGATTCCGGTGGTGCAAGAATCCAGGAGGGTGTAGTTTCACTTGGTGGATATGCTGATATTTTTTACAGAAATACTTTATCATCAGGAGTTATTCCACAAATCTCGGCTATTATGGGTCCTTGTGCAGGGGGCGCAGTTTACTCTCCAGCTATTACTGATTTTATTTTTATGGTTGAGAATACATCCTACATGTTTGTTACAGGTCCCAATGTTGTGAAGACAGTGACTCATGAAGAAGTAACAGCTGAAGATCTTGGGGGTGCATCAGTACATTCGAGCAAATCAGGTGTTGCGCATATGGCTTGTGCCAATGAAATAGACTGTATCAACAACCTAAAGAGACTATTGAGTTACATGCCGCAAAATTGCGAAGAAGATTCACCTAAGTATGATTTTGAAGGAGATACCTGTGAGCCTGTTACTGAACTAAACAACATAGTTCCAGACAGTCCTAATCAACCTTATGACATGCGGGAGGTCATTACTAATGTTTTGGATAAAGATTCATTTTTTGAAATACATGAAAATTATGCAGAGAACATTGTTGTTGGCTTTGGTTTTCTTGCAGGAAAAAGTATCGGTATAGTAGCTAACCAACCAGCTAGCCTTGCAGGGGTATTGGATATTAATTGTTCAAAAAAAGGTGCACGATTCGTTAGATTTTGCGATGCATTTAATATTCCTCTATTGGTATTCGAAGATGTTCCCGGCTTTTTACCAGGTACTGATCAAGAGTGGAAGGGAATCATAACTAATGGTGCAAAATTGCTTTATGCTTTTTCCGAAGCGACTGTGCCAAGAGTAACGGTAATCACAAGAAAAGCTTACGGTGGTGCTTATGATGTGATGAATTCCAAACACATTGGTGCAGATATGAATTTCGCATGGCCCGGAGCAGAAATAGCGGTTATGGGAGCTAAAGGGGCTGCAGAGATCATCTTTAGAAATGAAATTAAATCAGCTGATGATCCAGAAAAGAAATTAGCAGAAAAAGAAGCAGAATATAAAGGGGTATTTGCTAATCCATACAGGGCTGCAATAAGAGGTTATGTTGATGAAGTAATAAAGCCTGAAGAAACACGAAAAAAATTGATTTCCTCTTTCGAAATGTTAAAGAATAAAGCTGTTTCTCCACCAAGAAGAAAACACGGAAATATTCCATTATAATGTGATAAATGGGAAAACTTCTAGCAATAGCAAATAAATACNAAACAAAAGGTGAAATGAATCTTTTCGAAGAAGCCCATGTNGATATGGAAACGGGTGTTGAAAAAGATTTTAGAGGTGCNGTAAACAACAGACAAGTTACCGTGGTTAGTAANGANTCTTGGGATGANGCTTGTGCTGAATTGGGAAAAGAACTTNANTGGACTGNAAGAAGAGCCAATTTANTAATAGAAGGAATTGAATTAATAAACAATACCGGNANAATTTTAAGTATTGGGAACGAAGTAACAATAGAGATCACCAATGAATTACAACCATGCAATAGAATGGACGAAACTTGCATGGGCTTACAAGAAGTGCTGATGCCAGATTGGCGAGGAGGTGTTACTTGTAAAATTATTAGCGGAGGCAATATAAAAGTTGGTGATGAAGTTTATCTATCTTAGTATTGCTATAGGGACTCTTTTATTTTCCGCAATTTCAAGTGGTTTTTGTTTCTCTATTGATTCCCTCAAGTATCCCACTGAAGCCTTAGAGGATTCCTTTCTTATTGTTGATGAAATGCCGGAATTTCCAGGTGGCATTCAGGCCATGTATAAGTTTCTATCTAAAAATGTTGAATACCCATTTATAGCAAAGGAGAAGAACATTACAGGAAAAGTATTAGTAAAGTTTATAATCACTAGCGAAGGTAATGTTGATAGGTCTTATGTGATTACAGGTGTACACGAATCCATTGATCAGGCAGCTTTAGATGTAATCAATAAAATGCCAAAATGGAAACCAGGATTTCAAAGAGGGAAACCCGTAAGCGTTTGGATGACAATTCCAATTAAATTTATTTTAGCGGAAGGTGAAAAATTAAGTTCTTTTGATTATTATTTTAAATATGGTGTAAATGCATTAAGTAAGGAAGAATGGTTATCTGCAAAAAAATATTTTACTAAATGTTTAAATTATAGATCTACAAACCCTGATGCATACAACAACAGAGCAATCGCATATAAACAATTAGGAAAAATAAAAAAGGCTTGTAAAGACTGGCAAAAAGCATTAAAATACGGCCATCCTGAAGCACAAAATCTATTAGATGAACATTGTCAGGAATATATAAAATAAAGAAGAAATGCACAGAACACATACATGCGGAGAATTAAGAATTGAACATCTTAATAAAGAAGTTACTTTAAGTGGTTGGGTACAGAAGTCAAGAGATTTGGGAGGAATGACTTTTGTCGATCTTCGGGACAGATATGGCATAACGCAGCTGGTTTTCAATGAAGAGGTTGATAAAGAATTATGCGAAAAGGCAAGACGGCTTGGAAGAGAGTTTGTAATAAAAGCAATTGGGAAAGTGATTGAAAGAAGCAATAAAAATCCAGACATGCCTACTGGCGAAGTTGAAATTATTGTAAATAGTCTGGAAATTTTAAATGAATCAAAAGTTCCTCCCTTTACTATTGAAGAAGAAACTGACGGGGGTGAGGAACTTCGCATGAAATACAGGTATCTTGATCTGAGGAGAGCTCCTTTAAAAAGATGTCTTGAGCTACGGCACAAAGTGTCACAGGAAAGTAGAAAGTATTTAGATGCTCAAGGGTTTTTAGAGATCGAAACTCCATTTTTAATTAAGTCTACTCCGGAAGGAGCACGAGATTTTGTGGTGCCATCACGAATGCATCAGGGAGAGTTTTATGCATTGCCGCAATCCCCACAAACATTCAAACAATTGTTGATGGTTTCAGGTTACGATAAATATTTTCAAGTAGTAAAATGTTTTAGAGATGAAGACTTACGGGCTGATCGTCAACCTGAATTTACTCAAATTGATTGCGAAATGTCATTTGTTGAGCAAGATGACATATTGAAGACTTTTGAAGGACTTGCAAAACATATCTTTAAAGAAATTAAAGATGTCGAACTTCCTGAATTTGGCTTGATGACCTATGATGATGCCATGAAAAATTATGGCACTGACAAACCAGATACAAGATTCGAAATGACCTTTGTTGAACTTAACGATGTGGCACAGGGTAAAGGATTTAATGTCTTTGATTCTGTTGAATTAGTGGTAGGTATTTGTGTTGAAGGTTGTGCTGGATATTCGAGGAAACAATTGGATGCACTAACCGATTTTGTCAGACGCCCTCAAATTGGAGCAAAAGGATTGGTATATGTAAAATATAATGAAGATGGTACTTTTAAATCTTCCGTAGATAAATTCTATGATCATGATGCATTAAAAACTTGGGCAGAAAAGTTCAATGCCAAGCCGGGAGATTTAATTCTTGTGTTAGCCGGAGAAGCCAATCAGGCAAGAAAAGCATTGAGCGAATTACGTTTGGAGATGGCTAACCAACTTAACTTGAAAGATCCAAATGCCTTTGCGCCATTATTCGTAGTAGATTTTCCATTACTGGACTGGGATGAAGAAACTCAGCGTTACAATGCTATGCATCATCCGTTTACATCTCCAAAAGAAGAAGATTTTGCTAAACTAAATTCTGATCCCGGTAGTGTTAAGGCGAATGCTTATGACATGGTTATCAATGGAGTTGAAATAGCAGGTGGCTCTATCAGAATTCATAAAAAGGACATTCAAGACAAAATGTTTGAATTGTTAGGGTTCACAAAAAAAGAAGCGCAAAAACAATTTGGATTTTTACTTGGAGCTTTCGAATATGGTGCGCCTCCACATGGCGGCATCGCTTTTGGTTTTGATAGGTTGGTTGCACTTATTGGTGGTGATGAGACCATTCGGGATTATATTGCATTTCCAAAAAACAATGCCGGAAGAGATTTGATGCTTGATTCACCTTCAACAATTTCTGATGAACAGTTAGATGAATTAGGTTTGAATGTTAAAGAGTTGGTCAATCAGCATTAAGAACCAAATCTTTATTCCCCATATACTCTATTGCTTTCTTAATAATTGCATCATTCTGATTGAAGATGGGATAATAACCCTCGTTTCCCCAAAGTTGTCTTGCAATTAAAGCCTTTAAATTATTCTGTATCCTGTCTTTGGATTTCAAGATATGCTGCCAGTTTTTCTCTACATCGTTTTCATCTGCATAGTTTACGAAGTCAGAGAATGTGCTTTCTGAAACTTCATATTCTGAAATAAAATCATCCTTTGTTATATACTCTTCATGCAGTTGGTTTCTTTTAGAATCTGAGTACTGAAAAGCAAACCTGTGAATTACTCCGGTGTAAAATATCTTATTCAAATAAGATGATCCACCGGTTGTATCAATAGGTACAAA
>JAESSM010000014.1 GCA_016764115.1 Bacteroidia bacterium
CTTATATCACTGCTTCCTATTTTGAACCCCATTCATTATATACGAAAAGGCTTGCAATTAAAGGTGAATTATTAACTCAAGACAAAGACAAAACCGTACTAAGTAATTTGAAAATTGAAAAAATGATCGAAACTGACCTTTCATTAGTACCAATTGAAACAAAGCTTGGTGAACTGACAGAAATAGTTGCAAAATCAAAGAGGAATATTTTTCCCGTTATCAATGAAAATGAAGAATTACTAGGAATAATATTACTTGATGATATTCGTGAGATCATGTTCAAGCCAACAATGTATGAGAAAGTTCAAGTAAGGGAATTAATGCATGCGCCTCCTGCCATTATTCTTTATGAGGATAATATGGATCTGGTGATGAAGAAATTTGAAAGAACTGAAGCCTGGAACTTACCGGTAATCAAAGACGGAAAATATATTGGTTTCTTATCTAAATCAAATATTTTTTCTCGATACAGAAGATTATTAATTAAGGAAACTCAAGACTAATTCGATAAATTAGCACCCTCATTTTAAAATTTTATAATGGAAGACCAACAAGTTCAAAAGTATATTGATGCAGAATTAAAAAGACAACGAGAAGGTATCGAATTAATGGCTTCTGAGAATTTTGTAAGCAAGGAGGTAATGGAAACAATGGGTACTTGCTTAACAAATAAATATGCTGAAGGATTACCCTTTAAACGATATTATGGAGGTTGCCAGCATGTTGACGAAGTGGAACAGCTTGCTATTGACAGAGCTCGTGAATTGTTTGGTGCCGAATGGATAAATGTTCAACCACATTCCGGTGCTCAAGCTAATGCATCAGTTATGTTAGGAATTTTGAATCCCGGAGACAAAATATTGGGATTTGACCTTTCACATGGAGGTCATTTGACCCATGGATCGCCTGTAAATTTTTCGGGTAAACTATATCAAACTTGCTTTTATACTGTTGATGAAGATACAGGCACAGTTAATTACGATAAACTAGAAGAAACAGCAGTCAAAGAAAAACCTCAATTAATAATTTGTGGTGCATCCGCTTATTCAAGAGACTGGGATTACAAAAGATTTAGAGAAGTAGCTGATCAAGTTGGGGCTGTTTTATTGGCAGATATTGCTCACCCTGCAGGGTTGATCGCTAAAGGATTATTGAACAATCCTATGGATCATTGCCATGTAGTGACTACCACAACTCATAAAACATTAAGAGGCCCACGAGGGGGAATGATAATGATTGGGAAAAATGAAGCAAACCCAATGGGAATATTAACTACTAAAGGAAAAACCAAAAGGATGGGAACTGTACTAGACAGTGCCGTTTTCCCTGGAACACAAGGTGGTCCACTTGAGCATGTAATTGCTGCCAAAGCTGTTGCATTTCGAGAAGCACTTTCAGATGACTTTAAAATATACGGTCAACAAGTGATCAACAATGCCAGCACTATGGCTAAAGCATTTATAGATAAAGGCTACAAAGTAATTTCGGAAGGAACAGACAATCACTTGATGTTAATTGATCTCAGGCCAAAAAACTTAACCGGAAAAGTAGCTGAAGATACACTTATAAGCGCTGATATAACTGTCAACAAGAATATGGTTCCTTTTGATGATCAAGCACCAATGATAACTTCCGGAATAAGAGTTGGAACTGCTGCAGTAACTTCACGAGGAATGAATGAAGATGATGTTCTTCAAGTTGTTGAGCTAATTGATGATGCTTTAATGAATAAGGATGATGAAACAAAAGTGTCATCCATCAAAGAAAAGGTGAACAAATTTATGGAAAGGTTTCCGTTATATAACTAAGAATTATCCATCATTATTATCAGGTTCATCACTGTTTTCGTAATAGTAAATTCTTACTCGGGCTGTATCCCTGAGAAAATTAATCCTACCTATTTCTGCCCTGTGAATATTTAGTCCGGTTCTTTCTTTTAGATCAGCTATTAACTCCTCCCTTTTACCAGGAATTATCAGGTCTATTTTTTCATAAAGTATGATCTTTCTTGATTCTGCTTTTACAAAATACTTCTTTTCCAAAAGATATGTAACAGCTATTATTAAGAAATTGGTAGTAATAAGCTCAGCGTAGCTAACCTTTTTATTTGCCAAGGCATTGATAACCGAAATCCCTATTATGATAAAGAGATAGGTCATCTCCTTAATTGGAATTGGATTAGTACGATATCTTATAATTCCAAATATGGCAAACAGTCCAAGAGCAAAGCCCAGTCCTAATTTTACATTGGCAAGCAAATGACACAAAAAGAAAATTATAACGCTAAAAGATAAATATGTAAAGAGATAATCCTTTCTTTTGGTAATCGGGAAATACAAATACCTTACAATAATAAGTACCACTGTACTATTGAATACAAACCTAAGAACCATCTCTATAAAATCCTCAGTATCAATAAGTGGTATCCCAAGAATCTTCGTGAGAATTATAAAATCATGCAACATTTCCATAAGCAACCTTGTTGATAGTTAATATCTTTTCTTTAAATCTATTTGTTTTGACAAAATCGTATAACAATGCTATTCCAGTACAATACTTACTAATACGCATCTGTTGTATCTTTTCTTTTCGCATTAATTGCATAAAAAATGAGTTCATTGAAAGTTTACCCTGTTTAACTTCAGCTATAATCAAATTGGTTATTTCCTTTCCTCTTTCATCAAAAGTTTTAAATCCCAGATCGTAATCAATAGTAACTCGTTCTTTTAGGTCATTACTGACTAAAGTAATTCTTTTATAATGAACCCATAGTTTAGGTTGAAGTTGAGACGCATCTATATTAGTTCCATTTTCAATAAGTTCCTTTGACCTTCCCTGAAAATCAGCTTTTATATTGGTTCTAATAATCCTTTTCTTAACTGTTCTTTCCTTGTTAGATTTAAACTTAACCTCCAAAAATAATTTATCCGACTCAACATATTTTCTGAAACGTACTTTGTACCTATTCAATTTACCATTGTGATGATTGGTATAAAATTTAAAATCATCAGTATCAAAATACAGCGTTTCATATTGACTGCTTCTTTTATCCTCAACTTCAAGTATTTTATACTTTTCTTTTAGTTGATTTAATAAACTATCAAGTGATTGAACATTAAATACGAACTTTGTGTCCCTCCTATTCATAAGTTTCACGCCGTCCATTTCCTCTAATGTAATAGGTGTAAAACTATCTGTTCCTAAACTTTGCATTTTTGCTTATACTGTAATTAGTATGTTGGGGTTACTTTTCAAGAAGCAATAAAGATATAAAGAATTTAAGTTAAGATAATACTAAAAGGTATATCTTCCGCCTATACCGCCATCTAGATCAATATCAAAAGGATCATCTACAATTTCAAGATTCATTATTACATCAATGAATAATGTCACTGGATGCTCTGGAATCCTATATTCTAATCCAATTACGCCATCTATACCGAAGTCTGTATTATTACCAGAACCCTTAAATTGTCCACCTGCACCGAAATACCATGAAANCCCTTCTATATCATNTGTTTCACCGATTGANGTTATNGCGTTGTGTAGTAAATAATGCAGNAAAACACTTAANCCGCCATTTTTNCCAACAGTGGACCCAACATTCAATTCNAGAGCATGATCTGAAAAGTATTTCTTAAACGTNATCCCAGATGGATTACCTAATCTTAAGCCAATACTAATATTCTTTATTTGTAGATCTGACTCTTCTTCTTGTGCAAAAACGGTAAAACTGACTATAAATAATAGTAAAAATGATATTACTTTCAAGTCTAAAAAACTCCTTTTATTTATTGATATCTTTAATCAACAGGATCAAGGGAATAACTACCATCACCGTTAAAATCAGTAAGTGAAATAGTAACTGTCCAATCACCAGCGGTACCGGTTGAAGTTGTCCCAGAAGCGGAGTCATCACCAATGCCTGCGGTTAAGGTTTTATTTAAAACCTCTGTTCCTGAAGCATCTTTAAGTGTCAAATTAAATGTTCCTCCATTTGAAGAGGTAAGATCCATTGCATACTCTCCTTGGGTCTTTGAATTATTCCATGTAAATGATGTTGTGGCATCACCACCCTTCCCAAGTACATCACCATCTCCTGTGGAACTGTTAGTATTTATAGTAGGGAACGTACATGAGCCATCATCTTTATCTGCATCTGCATTGTAATTATCTGCGCTAGGGTCTATGCATCCTTTTTGACCACAACCGGAAAAAATAAATCCAGTAAATAAAATTGTTAATAGAATTACGTTTGCTTTTTTCATAATTGTAATTTTAATGTTTAATATGATTTAATTATTAATTAGCTGGTATAAGATGCAATTCCTCGTCTTTATCTTTCAGCCACATTTCTTTTGACTTTAGTTTTAGAATTGTGTATTCATCTGTACTACTACCTGTGCCGTCTATAGATATTTGTATAATTTTCTTATCACTAATAAACTCCCAGGTTCCAACCTTATCTATTGTTCCGTTATCTTTTTCGGTAAACGTACCATCTTTACTAAACACCCAGGTTTCACCCAAAAAATCATCAGTAATAACTTCAGCATCATCAAGGTCGTAGGCATAATCTATCTTCCATTCATTAGTAACCCTGGATTTCTTACTTTTTAGGCTCACTGCAGGGCCTTCTTCATATTTTTTGCAACCTGTCATAGATGTTAATGTAAACACACCTAGTATTGCAAGAACTGATACCTTTTTTAAATTTTTCATAGTTGTAAGTAGTTAATTTTAAGCTGTTGATTAATTGTACTTTTCATATTGCTAAAAAACAAGGACATGTTGAGCGGAGTCGAAACATAGACCAGCAGATTTCGACTCCGCTCAATCTGACGCTTATTAGTTAGGTTTTCAATTAATCAACAATAAATTTTAATTAAAAATAATTTTTTCTGTATATAATTGTCCTGCACTATTAATGATCTTAAGTATATACACCCCTGGTGTTATTCCATCATTAGAAAGGGTAATATTAGGCCCTTTAATTTGAGTTCTCTGCAAAATTAAACTACCTGTCAAATCATACAAAGCAATAGAACTTTCATTTTTAGAAAATTGAGATAGATCAATAATGGCCTTATTGCTAACAGGATTTGGATAAACAGTAACGTAGTTTAACATTGCATTATTATCCATTATTGATGAAGGAAAGTTACTATAATACCCAATGGTACCATTATCTCCACAATACCACCCTAATGAAGCTGTTCTCATGGAAATTGAAAGAATATCTTGATTACTACCACTTAACTGACTATTCCAGGTACTTCCTCCATCCGTTGTGTAAAGAATGGTTCCGCCACCACCAGATATCCATCCGTTATTTTCATCAACAAAAGACACACTGAAAAGATCAACATTGGTTCCGCTAGTTTGTTCTGACCAGGTTTTTCCGCTGTCTGCCGAAGTAAGTATAGTTCCTGCTTCTCCTACAGTCCAGCCTGTTGAAGTATTGATGAAAAATATATCAAAATAATCCAGTTTAGGCAATCCTGCAGTATCTGCTACTGCCCAACTACTACCACCATCATAAGTATTTAGCAATGTCGTTTCGGCTCCACTTATATGACCAATATTTGCATCTGTAAAATCAACTGCGAACAATTCAACATCAGTTCCACTTGTTTGTTGTGTCCAGGAAGATCCCGCATTGGAAGATGAATAAATAGTTCCATCCCTACCTACTATCCAACCATTATTTGCATCTGCAAAATCTACATCATCAATCCTTTCAGTAAAAGATGTGTTTGCAGTCCAAGTTAATCCACCGTTCAATGTTATCAATACAACGCCATCTCCAGAATCCTGATATTTCCCAGCAACAATACCATAATCAGAAGTAAAAAAATAACTTGAGGAAATATCATATTTTTCAAAACCTGTTGTTGCCTTGACCCAATTGCCACCTCCATCAGTGGTTTTTAAAAAAACACCTGAGATAAAATTACCAAATGCATCCGATGTATCTCCAAATGCCCAACCCATACTATTATCAGCAAAGTTAATGTGGTTTAATTTTCGATCCGTACCTGAAGATTGGAATGACCAGGTCTGTGCACAAACGATACCAGCAAATCCTAAAATGAAAAGACTTACAATAACTGTTTTAATTGAATTCATGATCAATACTATTTAATATATATTTTAACTTTATTGAGCTGTTAAATGAAATTCGTGAGTATCACCGCCATTATCATACTGATACCAGAGCTCATCTTTCTTTAGTTTGAGAATAGTGTAATAATCAGATGAAACAGTACTGTTGTTATTTGTTAATTCTAAACTACTTACTTGTTTGATATTTAATTCGCTGTCTTCATCGGTAAGTTCCCATGACCCCGATTCTGAATAAGGGTCTCCATCAGTATCAGTATACGACCGGGTGTACACCCCTCCGTCTTTATACTCCTCAGTATAACCGCTAATTAAAAGTTGAGAAGTTTCATCAGTTCCATTGCGATGGTAACTATCAAGTTTCCATGAGCTTTTTACGTTTTTATCTGCTTTACCAATAGAGCCACCGTCCTCATATTTTTTACAGCTTGTGGCAAATGTGGTAACAATTCCTAATATCAATATAATGCCGAGAAATTTTTTAATACTTTTCATGATAATTAATTTTAGTTTGTTAAAATTTATTTAAAATGGCTAATTTCTTAATAACTAGCTCTTTGTTTTTCTCTAATTTAAAATAATAAATACCTTCAGGTAACGAAGACAAATCTAATTGAATAATATTTCCTAAAGAACTAATTTCTTCTTCAATAAGAATTTTCTGCCCAAGGCTGTTATAAATAGTATAGCGTAATTTTTCAGTGGATTTATTTTCGAGTTTTAAGTTAACTACTCCTGAAGATGGATTTGGGTATAATTGAATTTTATCAACCCTATGCACATCCTCAATACCTATTGCAAATAGAGTAATTGATTGTGAACTAGCATTTTTACAACCATTACTAGCTGTAACTGTCAATTTTACCGAATAAATCCCCTCCGCACTATAAGTGTATTCAGGATTTTGAAGTGAAGCAATATTTCCGTCACCATAGTCCCATAACCAAGTTGCTGCATTTGTAGATAGATCAGTAAAAGTTACAGTAAAGTCGCTAGTAGAATAATCAAAGTTTGCAACCGGGCTTTGATTAATTTTTACAGCACTTGTTTTCGTTAGCGTATCACTACCACATCCATTTGAAGCAATTAATGCAACATCAAAATTTCCACTTGATGAATAACTGTGTGTTGGAAACTGACTTGCTGAGGTAGAACCATCTCCAAAATCCCAACTCCATCCACTGGTATACAAACTTGAATCATAAAAACTAATTGAACTTCCAGAGCATGTTACAGCATCACTTATCTGAAAATCAGCAACAGGTATATTATTAGTTACAACAACAGTGTTAGTAACTGTATGACTACATCCACCAGTATCAGATACAGTTAAAGCTACTGAATAATTACCTGACCCAGCATAAAGATGTGTTGGGCTTTTGCTATTATCCAGTGGACTTGCATCACCAAAATCCCAAGACCAAGTAGAAATATCACCGGTAGATGCATCTGTAAAATCAGTTGAATCACCAATACAAGCAATTGTATTTGTAAAAGATGCTGTTGGTCCAGTTACAGTAACCTTTTGAGTAATTGAATCAACACAACCCTTATTATCAGTTACAACCAGTTGCACATCAAAACTTCCTGCGTTTGAATACGTATTTGTTGGATCTTTCAATACCGAAATATTACCATCTCCAAAATCCCAATCCCAGTTTACCAACCCTCCACCTGTAGTTTGATCTGTAAATTGTAGTGCATTCCCTACACATGCTGTATTGAAAGAGAAATCTGCTGTTGGTGGTAATTCTATAGCTACATTTTGTGTGTCAGCAGTTGAGCATCCAGAACCACTTACCGTAAGAATTACCTGGTAATTACCATCTGTGGCATAAGTGTGTACCGGATCTTGTAAAGGAGAAGTGGTTCCATCTCCAAATTCCCAGGACCATGTCCCAATTGTGCCTGTTGTAAGGTCTGTAAAAGAAGTCGGCCCGCCCAAACAAGTAGGTGCATCATCTGAAAAGTTTGCAACTGGTCCATCATTAACTACAATATGTGAAACCTTGAATTCTGTATCATTATTACATCCATTGGTAGCAATTAAAGTTATACTGTATGTACCTGCAATCATATATTGATGAGTAGGATTTTGCAAATTAGAATTGTTACCATCTCCGAAGTCCCAATCCCATACTGATGGAAGACTAAAAGTAATATCAGTAAACGAAACCGGTTCTCCTGTACATACTGTAGTTGGGCTAGCTGTAAAATTAGCAACCGGATCGGCACCCGAAACATATATTGTTTGGTACATCGTATCAGTACATCCTGTACCATTTGAAACAACCAGATAGGCATCATATATTCCTTCCGCAAGATAAGAATGTGTGTCATCTTGATTTGTTGATGTATTTCCATCTCCAAAATTCCAGAACCAGTTTGTAGGATTTTTAGCAGAGTTATCAGTAAAAGTGTTCATGGCTCCAAGGCAAACACTTGTATTGGTGGTAAAGTCTGCAACAGGTGGTTCTCCATTGCCATAATAAGAAACAACCCCTCCTGAACCACAAACCCAACCTAATGAAGCCGACAACATATGTATTCCAAACAAATCCTCACCCGTACCTGTAGATTGAGTCGCCCAGGTATTACCGGTATCAGTAGTCATAGCAATTACATCTCCTTTACCGGCAACCCAACCGGTACTTTCATTTACAAAATTAACTCCACGAAGATCTTCACCGGTTCCTGTTGAAGTAATCGTATTCCATGTATTACCACCATTATAGGTTCTTAAAACCATATCACCATTTCCAACTACCCAACCAACTAATGAACTTAAGAAATATACCCCATATAACTTTTCATTGGTATTGCTGGTTTGCGGAATCCAATTATTCCCACCATCTGTTGTGGCAACAATAGAACCATTATTTCCTACTGCCCATCCATTGTTACTATCAAAAAAGAAAACACTTCTTAAATGCATTCCCGGACCTCCGGAAACAATTTGTGTCGTCCAAGAAACACCTCCATTAGTAGTTTTTACAATGTACTCGTCATTCCCTACCAACCAACCAGTAGATGCATTCACAAAATATAACGCCCTTAGCCTGTTACT